>DUPI01000008.1 GCA_012838395.1 Mollicutes bacterium | reverse complement strand
TTATACATTTTATATCTCCTTACTACTCAAATTATAACTGAGTTATAACATTTCAGGGTATCTAAAAGGTATCTAATTCCCTTTTTATCCCTCTTTTAAATTATTAAATCCTCGCAAACCCTTATATTTCCTTACTTCCCACAACACTGCTTATACTTGCGACCTGAGCCACAATGGCACGGTTCATTTCTACCTATTTTTTGAACCTTTTTAGGATTTTTTTTAGTTGGCTTACCACCATCATTAGCAATTTCGTTTTCTACAACCTTTTTTCTCTCAATATTTTGTCGAATTTCTGAATTTAATAAATATAATGTAACTTCCCTATCAATAGTATTCAATAAGTTATCAAACAAGTCATACCCTTCTTTTGTATATGCACGAAGCGGGTCTTCTTGAGCATACTGCCTCAAATAAATACCTTCTTTTAAATGAGACATAGTATTAATATGTTCCATCCAATGAGTATCGATAACTCTTAGAGCTATTGCCTTTTCAAATTCATTTCGAATTTCTTCGGGTACGCTTTTTATCTTAGTTTCATATTCATTAATTATTTTATGTGAAATATAATCAATAATATCATCTTCACTTTTTCCTTTTATTTCATCAATTGTGATTGATGCTTTTAACAATTTAGTATTAACTGTTTCTAATATTTCAGATAAATCCAAATCACTCAATTCATCAGTTTCAATCAAATGACTCATAACTAATTCTTCAACATAATCTAAAAAATTATTTAAAATTGTATCATATATCGACTCTGCATCTAATATTTCATTTCTTTTCTCATAAATTATTGTTCGCTGATTATTGATTACGTCATCATATTGTAATAATTGCTTACGAACATCAAAGTTATTTCCTTCTACACGGCGTTGTGCAGATTCGATCATTTTAGCAAACATAGGACTTCGAAGTGATTGTTCACCATCAAAGCCAACCTTTTGAAGCATCGATTTTGCTCTTTCTGTACCGAAACGAACCATCAAGTCATCTTCAAATGAAACACAAAATTGTGACATACCCGGATCCCCTTGACGACCCGAACGTCCTCTTAATTGGTTATCAATTCTTCTTGATTCGTGTCTTTCTGTGCCGATGACACAAAGACCGCCCAAGGCTTTAACTTCATCACTTAACTTGATGTCTGTACCTCTTCCAGCCATGTTAGTAGCAATTGTAATTGCACCTTTTTGACCGGCGTTAGCAATAATTTCAGCTTCTCTAGCATGATTCTTCGCATTTAGTATTTCATGGGGAATTCTTTCTTTTTTTAATAATGAACTTACATACTCACTAGTTTCAACAGCTATCGTTCCCACAAGAACCGGTTGTCCTTTTTTATACTTTTCTTTAATCTCAGATACAATAGCCTTAAATTTTCCTTCTGCTGTAGAGAAAATCAAATCGCCAAAATCTTCACGAATTACCGGAACATTTGTCGGGATGCTTATAACATACATATTATAAATTTCACGAAACTCTTCTTCTTCCGTTTTAGCAGTACCAGTCATTCCAGATATTTTTTTATACATTCTAAATAAATTTTGGAATGTTATTGTTGCTAAAGTTTTTGTTTCTTCGCTAATTTCAACGCCTTCTTTGGCTTCAATTGCTTGATGCAAACCATCAGAGTAATTACGTCCATGCATTAAACGACCAGTAAATTGATCAACAATAATAATTTGTCCGTTTTCAACAACATAATCAAAATCAACTTTCATTGTATAGTTAGCACGCAACGCTTGGTTGATATAGTGAAATAATGTCGTATTATTTAAATCAAATAAATTGTTAAGTTTAAACTCCTTTTCCGCAGCCTCAATTCCACTAGGATCAAGTGCTACTGACTTAGTCTTTTCATCATAAATGTAACCTTTATTTTCTTTAAGTGTTTTTACGAATCGATCGGCCTGCACATATAAATTGGCAGATTGTAATAACCCGCCAGAAATAATTAACGGTGTTCTAGCTTCATCTATTAAAACTGAATCCACTTCATCAATAATTACAAAATTTAATGGTCGTTGAACTCTATTTTCAGCTTTAACGACCATATTATCACGTAAATAGTCAAAACCAATTTCATTATTAGTCGAATAAAGAATATCCGAAGAATAAGCTTCCTTTTTTTCATTCGGCGTTAATTCTCGATGATTAACAGCAACCGTTAACCCTAAGAAGCGATAAATATTACCCATCCAATTAGCATCACGTTCTGCTAAATACTCATTAACAGTAATAATATGAACACCTTCACCGGTTAAGGCATTTACATAAGCCGGCATTGTCGATGTTAGGGTTTTCCCTTCACCAGTTTTCATTTCAGCTATATTACCGTAATGTATGGCCAATCCACCTACCAATTGTACATAGTAAGGTTTTTCACCAATTACTCGAAATGCCGCTTCACGAACAACAGCAAACGCTTCAATTAATATATCTTCTAACGTTTCACCATTTTCAATTCGTTTTTTAAACAAGTTAGTTTTATTTTTTAGTTCTTCATCTGTAAGTTTACTCATCGATTGATCGAGTTTATCTATTTCATCAGCTATTTTTTTAAATTTTTCAACTTCTTTATATTCATGATCAAATATCCGTTTTAAAAACTTCATTTTATCTTCCTTTCTTTCTTATATCTATTTTATCAAAAAAAGATAAAAATTAACAGTAAAACTTAATTTTATAGATATTTAAATAAAAAAGGCTTGATAGCCTTAATGTGTTGTTATAATTCCATAATTATTATCTTTACGTTTATATACTATACAAATTTTATTAGTGTGAGCGTCTTTATACACAAAAAAGTCATGATCAATTAAATTTAATTGTAAAATAGCTTCTTCTTCACTCATTGGTTTCATTTCTATTTCTTTACGTCTAACAATTTTATTTTCTTCTTTCTCTGTTTTATTTATAGTAAAATCTGTAATAAAATCTTTTGCTACATCTCGGTTAGATTTTTTATTCATTCTTGTCTTGTTTTTTCTAATTTGTCTTTCTAACTTTTCACTAACCAAATCAATAGCAGCATACAAATCTTTATTTTCTTCTTCAGCTCTTAGGATAACTTTATTTAAATTAATTGTCACTTCCACAATTTGGTCAATACCGCGCACTTTTACAAGAACAGTAGCCGTTATATTATCAGGATTTTCTAAGTATTTATCCAACTTACCAATTTTCGAAATAATATAATCATTTATAGCGGGTGTTATTTTAATTTTATTTCCTCGTATATTAAATTTCATTATATCAATCCTCCTATAATAATTATAACATAACTAAATTGGGATATAAAGAATAAATTTTAACAAAAGTTCAATCACTAATAAAATAATAACCTTTTTATAAAAACAAAAAACTACTAAACAAGAGCAGTTTTTATTTCAATAACATTTTTAGCCTGTAATCCTTTATCAGTTCGGACTAATTCAAACTCAACATACTGTCCTTCTATTAAAGTTTTGTAGCCTGCTGATAAAATAGCTGAATAATGAACAAAGATATCTTCTCCATCTTTATACTCGATAAAACCAAAACCTTTATCATTATTAAACCACTTAACCTTACCTCTCACAAACACCTCTCCCTTCTACTTTCTTTACACTTTAAATATACCTGTTATTAATCTGATAATCAATGAAATCAGATAGTCAAAATCCGACAATTTATTTAATTTATACCTCTTTTCTAAACTTTTTTCCAGAAAATATTGCAATTATTATTTTACTAGATTTTAAAAAAAACACACTTTTTTTGGCTAAAAGCTGTCTTACAGTGTATAAAATATAACTTTTTATTAAAAAAAAAACATTTTTTTCTATTTCGAACAATAAAAAATACTTTCGGAACAATTAACATAATTAACTCCCTTTTTATTATATAATTACAATAGGTTGTGGTATTTATGAAAAATTATATTTTAAATAAATCAATAAATTTAATAGAAAGCGTTTTTCCAAATTATACCCAAACAGAATTAATAAAAATACGGTACGGACTTGAGGGCATCTATATAACTATCACTAAAACAATTGTTATATTCAGCATTGCTATATTTTTAAACATTTTTCAAAAATTATTAATCCTTGTTCTAATTTATAATCTTTTAAGAGCTTTCTCCTTTGGTTTACATGCCAATAATAGTTCTAATTGCTTAATAGCATCTACAATAATTTTTATTGGTGCTACTTACGTATGTCAATTTATTAATACCCCTTTATTTATAAAAATAATAGTTTCTGCTATATCAATTATAACTTTTATAAAATATTCACCAGCAGATACTAAAAAAAGACCAATCATTAACCAAAAAAAACGTTTGAAATATAAATTATTTTCTACTTTAATTATTATTATATATACTTTTATTTTATTTTTATCTAAGCACAATTTTTTAAATAACACTATACTTTTATCTATGATTTTTCAATCCTTTTTAATTTCTCCGTTTTGCTATTCTTTATTTAAGCAAACTTATAATAATTTCTTATATTGGGAAGGAGGTATTAGATGCGCAAAATAGTTGCCGTTGCTTTAAGCGTTATTGGATTTGTTGCAGCAAATGGATTCAGTACAGCTTGTATGTTCTTTTGGTTAGATGAACCAGAAACACCCGAATGTTTAATTAAATAAAAATGTAGATTATCTACATTTTTATTTTCACTTTTTGTTTAAATACATCTCTAACTATTTCCCGTTCAATGACAATTCGTTTATCTTTTTCAACAATTTTTTTTGCTAAATTAAGGCCATATCCACGACCTTTACCTTTGCTAGAATAACCAATTTTATCTATTTTATCTAAATCAATTATTCCAAAAAAAGTATTAGCAATTGAAAAAACAAATGTATCATTTTCTTTATATATGTATATACCAATCATTTTATTATCAAGGTTTTCCACAGCTTCAATTGAATTATCAATCAATATCCCAATAATTGTACAGAAATTTTTGATTAATGTGAAATCAAAGCCACTAAACAAAGTTACGTCAACATCACGACTAATTTCAATATTATAGACAATTAATTTTTCCTTCATAACCAGTAATTTTTGATATACTAACCCTTGTAATCCACCCATAGGTAATTTTTTAGTTTTAATTAGAACTTCTTCATCATCTACTTGTTTATTATTGATAATTTCATCGATATATTCTACAACATTGTCTTTATCATCTTTTAATAAGCCTTTTAAAACAATAAAATTATTTTTATTTTCATGATTAGCCAATCTATATTTTTCTAGAACTTTTTCATATTCATTTAAGTTGTTAATTAGTTCATCATACTCAGTTTTTAAATTAGCACTGTAACTTCTCTCTCTTAATATACTAATAACTAAAACATTAATAATTACTATCAACGTAATACTTAAAACCATTGTGTTTAAGAGATTACTTTCAAAATATAAATAATAAAAGTAAGCTGGATAAATAAAAACAATAATTATCACTAGCGGTAATATTTCTTTTATAATTTTATGTTTTCCTCGTTCAGAAATTATAAAAAAAAATGAAATTGTTTTTTTATAATTAATTATACTTACCATAAAAACCGATACAAAAAGATTTATCCAAAATTGACCAACATACATTTTTAATGGATCAAAACCTAATAAAGTAACTAAAACTATTGCACTCAATATTTCCCCGATAGCTATTAGTACAAAAACAAAAAAGCTGGCCATAATTGTATCAATTAGTTTTTGCTCAAAATATATCTTGTTAAGTATAACTAAAACCACATAATTAAAAACCACCTTAAGAAAATGAGTAGTACAAATAAACGAAGCAATTATAAGAACTGAATTCAGAATAATAATTAGCCAATACTTAGCTCTCTTATAATTAATTGATAATTTCAAAAACCTACCACTAACATAAAAACAAGCAATTGACAAAATAAAACTATTTATAAAAAATATCACTTTTAAATTACCTCATTTTTGTATTTAGAGCTTAACCAATCGATTTCAACACCGTTATCAAATACTATTTTTTTCTTTGGCACATTAACAACCGCAACTCTATTAGTGTTCACTATACACGAGCGATGTGATTGTTTAAAAACATCACCTAACAAGTCTAACATTTCAATTAAAGTTTTATTAACCTTATATTTAGAGTAATCAGTAGTTATAACAACCTTTCTCTCAACATTATCACGAGTAATATATAAAATATCATTAATAGGTATTGTATATATCGCACCTCGATCTTCAAATCTAATGATTCGTTTTTTACCAATAATCTCCAAAGCCTTACGAATTGATTTTTTCAAACTGTTTTGATAATCATCATACTTATTTATAAAAGATAAAAATAAAAATTCGTTTTTCAAAACTATATAACCCAGTTCGTCGTGTGATGTCAAAAAAATTATAACACTTTCCATATCATGTTCCCTAATCATACGAGCTATATCTATTCCAGAATGAGTCGGAGTTTCTATATCTAAAATATATATTTTGCAAGGTAATTTTGATTTCACTAATTTTATAAATTTAGCATCGTAATCATTAAAAACATTCTTTTTATATTCATTTTTGTTTTTCATCATTTCTTCATCTATAATTTGGCTAACCTTATCAACTATTTCTTTATTATCATCACACAAAATAAAATTAATCATATAATCACCCTTGCGTTTGCCTATCGTAAACTACATTTTTATACTACCACAACGTGCGCTGAAAATCAACTGTTTTTTTAAATTTATCATAGCAAGTTATATTTTAAACAATAAAATCATAATATATATTATATTTATAAAGTTGTTTAACACTATAATACATTTTTTTGTATAAAAAAAACTTAAAGTAAATTATGTAATACTTTAAGTTTAAAATTTCTGATTATAGCGGAGAACAAAGAACTCAAATTTTTGACTCTGATGCGCAGCCTTTTGAACTATTGTCCAATAAAAATCACTTAATTTTAGTATACTCACTCATATAAATCACCTTTTTGTAGTTATTTATATTATCGCACCAACCGTTTTTTGTCAAATGATTTTTATATAGAGAGGCACGATGATTGAATACTATTCGATTACTATAAACAAGAAAGTTGCTAGCTCATAGGTAAGAAAAATATATTAAGGCATTATAAAAGGATGATATTAATCATCCTTTTTAAACAGTATCCTTATCAAGTTAGCAAACTTTGATAAAAAACCTTTAATTTTTAATTATGGTGGAGAATAAGGGACTCGAACCCTTGACCCCCTGCGTGCAAGGCAGGTGCTCTAGCCAACTGAGCTAATTCCCCATAAATGGTCGGGAAAACAGGATTTGAACCTGCAACCCCTTGGTCCCAAACCAAGTGCACTACCAAGTTGTGCTATTTCCCGGTATGGCGCGCCCGATAGGAGTCGAACCCATAACCTTTTGATCCGTAGTCAAACGATCTATCCAATTGATCTACGGGCGCGGATTCATCTTCATAATAAAATAAAATGGTGGCTCCGGGCGGAATCGAACCACCGACACGAGGATTTTCAGTCCTCTGCTCTACCGACTGAGCTACGAAGCCACATGGCGGTCCCGACGAGAATCGAACTCGCGATCTTCTGCGTGACAGGCAGACATGTTAACCGCTACACCACGGGACCATGGTTGCGGAGGCCGGATTTGAACCAACGACCTTCGGGTTATGAGCCCGACGAGCTACCAAACTGCTCCACTCCGCGATGTTTTAAATTTTAAATGGCGGAGAAAGAGGGATTCGAACCCCCGCGCCGTTTCCGACCTCCCGGTTTTCAAGACCGGTCCCTTCAACCAGACTTGGGTATTTCTCCGTAATTTTAAATTTAGCAAATATTTAAATGGTGCCTAAGGCCGGAATTGAACCGGCACGAGAGTTGAATCTCGCAGGATTTTAAGTCCTGTGCGTCTACCTATTCCGCCACTCAGGCAAATAAGATGGTGTCCCGTACAAGAATCGAACTTGTGACCCTTTGATTAAAAGTCAAATGCTCTACCGACTGAGCTAACGGGACATAAAAATGGCTGCCTCGGCTAGATTCGAACTAGCGCATGCCACAGTCAAAGTGTGGTGCCTTACCACTTGGCTACGAGGCAAGGTAACAATTTTAATGGTGGAGAGAGATGGATTTGAACCATCGAACCCGAAGGAACAGATTTACAGTCTGCCGCGTTTGACCACTTCGCTATCCCTCCACATGGTGCCGGAAACAGGAATTGAACCCGTAACCTACTGATTACAAGTCAGTTGCTCTACCAGATTGAGCTATTCCGGCATGGTGGGCGATGTAGGACTCGAACCTACGACCCCCTGCTTGTAAGGCAGGTGCTCTAACCAACTGAGCTAATCACCCAAAACCTCTGGACGTAATTTAATATATCATTTATATATTTATTTGTCAATATTTTTGGGCCTTTTTCTTATATTTTCTTTTATCCAACCTGGAAGCTTTATTTTTAATGTCTCAAACCCTGAACTAGTTTCTCTTATTTTGGCCTTTTTATAATTAATATTTTTTTTATAATTAATATTTTTAATACTAAGTTTTAGTTGGGATAATTTTTCATCAACATCAAGAATCTCTACATATATTATATCACTAATATTCACAAAATCGGTAATGTTTTTTACATAATTATGGGATATTTCAGAAATATGTATCAAACCACTGTAAAATTCATCCAATGACACAAATATACCATATGATTCAATTCCCGTTACAGTACCTTTTACTATTTTCCCTTTCTTATATTTCGTCATTATTACACCTCTAATTTAATTATAGCATAAAAATTTATTAATTAGAAAACTATTTACTATACCTAAAGAATAATATATAATGAATTAGGAGGTGCACATGACTGAAATTGAAAATAAAATTATTAATATAATTGATGAGTTAAGACCTTTTTTAATAAGTGATGGTGGCGATATTAAATTTATTAAACTTGAAAATAATATTGTTTATATCAAACTATTAGGTGCTTGTTCAACTTGTCAAATGGTAGATATTACTTTAAAGGAAGTAATTGAAACTGCAATTAAAAATGAAATTCCTGAAATAAACGAAGTTGTAAACATTAATTAATTTTATTTATTTATCCACTCAATATTTGGAATTGCAATATATTGCTTTAAATAATTATGTAATTGTTTTAAAAACAACTGATAATCATTTGTTTTTTGAATTATCTTAAGAACTTCCTTTTCCTCTAAATTTCCGTGAACAATTAATTCATATATGTCAAAATAAAAAGTAGGAAAAAGCATTCTTGCATATAACGATAAGGAATCAGAGGTCGTTAAGTTATTATATGAAATATAATTAAACAGGTCTATAGTTAAATCATTATCTTTAAAAAAACAATCTTTAAAATACTCGCAAATATTCCTGATTTTACTATCCACAATAAAATTTAATGGATTATACAAGTCAAATAGGGTATGATTTTTTTTCATTCTACCATGCTATAATGATAAGGTAGGATTATAATTAGTATTGATGTTTTTTAAAAAACTTATACTGGTTTCTGCCATTCCTACAAAATAACTAAAACTTTCACGTAATAAAGGGAATTTTTTTCCGAACTGACTAACCTGATATTCAAAATAATCAATTTTTTCAGTCCACAAGGAAAACCAATTATCCCTTTTTAAACTTTCAACAACTGGCAAATTATCAATATTAGTAAACCATATTAAATCATCAAAAGATATAAGACGATTATCATTAATATACACCAATAACAATACATATGGAACATTGTTCACCATAGTTATTATTGTTGAGTTCACATTAAGGATAAATTGATGACAATATACACCTTTAGATAATAAAGTTGTAGATAACGATTGCAAATCTTTTATTTCTTTTTCCGTGTGATAACATGGTAAAAATACATAATTATTATTATCAACACTAAATTTCAATTTCTTTTCATATTGGTGAATATTATTTGGTTCAAGATTATAAAAATAACTAATTATATTTTTCATATATTCACCTCACCTAATTTTATGATTTTTTTGTTATTTTATGATTGGAGGATTAAAATGATGAAATTAAAAGAATTAGCAATTCAAAAACTAAAAGAGCGAGGTGTAGAAATTACCGATATCGCTGACATTGTTTTTGAACTACAAAAAAAACACATCCAAGATCTAACTGTGGATGATTGCATTAACACAATTGATAGTATAATCGAAAAAAGGGAAGTAATACATGCTGTTTTAACTGGCATTGCTATTGACGAAGCTGTCGAAAAAAATTTATTAAGTGAGCCTATAAACAGTATAATCAAAGTTGATGATTCTTTATATGGTATTGATGAAATTCTGCCACTTAGTATTGTTAATATTTATGGTTCAATAGCATTTACCAACTTTGGTCACCTAGACAAAACCAAGCCAGGTATTATTGGAAAATTAGATAAATTAGGCAAAGATAACAAACAATGCCATACCTTTCTAGACGATATAATCTGTGCGATTTCGTCCTCGGCTGCAAGTAGATTAGCACACAAAAATAGAATTGATTAACAATTCTATTTTTTTATTTAATCTAAAAGTTTTTTAATTTCGTTTAACTTGTTACTTAATTCTTCGTTTTTAGTTTTTTCTTGTTGATATAAATTTTTATAATAATCAACTTCGGCATTTGATTGAGAAACTTCTGGCGTTGTATCCTCAGGGGTTGCTTCTAAGCTCGGTTCCTCATTTTCTTGTGTAACCAGTGATTCTGGTTCGACATTAAGCTCAGGAGTTGGTCCGACAACCAGTGGCTCAAGTTCTACTTGAGGTTCTATTTCTACTTGAGCTTCTATTTCTATTTGAGGTTCTATTTCTTTTTGAGCTTCTATTTCTATTTGAGGTTCTATTTCTATTTGAGATTCCATCTCTACTTGAGACTCTAAAAAAGTCTTTTTATTAGCAGATAATAACTCAGCTAGTGGATTAGATAATTTAAAAACACGACTGTCACTTAGTCTTAACGCTTCTAACTCTTTATAATTTAAATCAGAAACTTCAGCAATTCCATTTTTATTTCCTCTAACAATAACTTTGATTAGTTCTTTTATAGATGCCCAGGTGTTTTCATCCTCAATTTTAAAACCAACTAGATTACCATCTCTATCTTCAACTTTTATAGCATATAGCTTCACATAATTTTGTTCATCAATTTCATTTAATGAATAAATTAGATATCTATCATTATCCATTTCAAAATAACGAATAACATTAATATTTAACAATTCATTATTAATATTAACTACATTTACGTTTTCCATTTTATTCCTCCTTTTATTCTTTATACTTATTATAACCAAATAAATCAATATTTGCAATTATTTTTGATAGTTTTAATATAATATCTAAAAAAAGATTGATAATCACTCTTCATTAGCACCATTTAAAACATCAATTAATTCTTGTTTATTTAGTTTTGTATAACCTGTTATGTTTTTTTCTTTTGCTAATTCTTTTAATTCAACAACAGTTAAATTTTCTAAATTTTCATCGCTATTTTCTGTTTCATCATCCATTACACCATGTTCTACCAAATACTCAATTTGTTCTTTTGTTAAGGTTTCTCTTTCAATTAGTGTTTCAGCAATTAATTCAAGTAAATCAATATTTTCTTTTATAATATTTTTGGCAACTTCATATTGCTCACTAATAATCTTTCTTACTTCCTCATCTATTTGGTATGCTACTTGGCTTGAAAAATTACGACTTTTATTATAATCTCTTCCTAAGAAAACACTTGACTCTTGATGTTCAAATTGAACTGGACCCAAACTACTCATACCATATTCCGTAACCATTGCACGCGCTATTTTAGTTGCTTGTTCGAAATCATTATGAGCCCCAGTTGTTATTTCATTAAATACTATTTCTTCTGACACACGTCCGCCAAGTAATCCAGCAATTCGTTCAAGTAATTCCTTTTTAGTAGCTGTGTATCTTTCTTCTTTGGGTAACATTAACGCATATCCCCCAGCATAACTTCTCGGAATAATAGTTACCTTTTGAACAATATTAGCATCATTTAATTTCAAGCCTAAAACTACATGTCCAGCTTCATGGTATGCAACCAATTTTTTTTCATTTTCTGTATATTTTTTGGATTTTTTAGCAGGTCCCATCAGTACACGATCGTGAGCTTCATCAATTTCTTCCATTGTAATAAATTCTTTATCACGACGTACTGCCAATAATGCAGCTTCATTCAATAAATTTTCAAGATCAGCACCACTAAAACCAACTGTTCTTTTTGCTATATTAGAAAGTTTCACGCCTTTGGCAAATGTTTTCCCACGCGCATGAACTCCCAGTATTTCTTCTCTACCTTTAGCATCAGGTAAATTTACTGTAACCTGACGATCAAAGCGACCAGGTCTTAATAAAGCAGGATCCAAAACATCAGGACGATTTGTAGCCGCAATAATTATAATTCCTTCATTAGCACCAAAACCATCCATTTCTGTTAGTAATTGATTTAAGGTTTGTTCCCTTTCATCGTGACCGCCCCCTAAACCAGCTCCACGCTGACGGCCCACTGCATCTATTTCATCAATAAATATCAAACAAGGTGCGTTGTGTTTAGCCTGTTTAAACATATCTCTAACTCGACTTGCACCAACACCAACAAATAATTCTACAAAATCTGAACCACTTATATAGTAGAAAGGCACACTAGCCTCACCAGCAACCGCTCTAGCTAATAACGTCTTACCAGTTCCCGGTGGCCCAACTAATAAAACCCCTTTGGGTATTCTGGCACCTAATCTTTGGAATTTTTTTGGATTTTTTAAAAAATCAATTAATTCTGATACTTCTTCTTTTTCTTCAGTTAATCCTGCCACATTATCAAAATTAATCTTATTTGAATCAGGATTTAATTTAGCGCGACTTTTTCCAAAATCCATTGAACTATTAGCAGTGCCAACTTGTTTTCTAATAAAAGCAAAGGCAAAACCAATTAATAATAACATTGGTAATATATTAATTACAAACAATAGAAAAGTTCCGGATTCTGGGTCGACTTGTGTATCGACCTTAAAGTTATATTTTTCTTCTGCATTAAATATTTTAGAAACCACTTCATTTGAAAGTGGAACTTTTAAAATAAACGATTCACTTTCTTCATAATTTTTTAATGTTCCTTTTATTTCATAGATACCCGCTCTACTTCTAGGTACTATTGCAATTTCATTAACCTCTCCATTATTAACATACTCCATAAAAGAATCATATGTTAACTTATGCACTTTGATATTAGCTTTACCTAATATATACATAATTGATATCATTATTAAAAATAATATTAAATATGGGTATAAGCCCTTTTTTAATGTTTTTTTATTCATTATATTCTCCTCCCTTAGTAGTATTTTAGTATTATATCATACTTTTCATTTTTTGACTTATCAAATTTAGATTTTTTTAAACCAGGTAACCAAACAATAATGCCAGCTGAATCGACAACTACAGGCCACAAATCTCTTTCTATAGTTGATATTTTTTCATCAATAAAAATATCATTAATTTTTTTTCTCCCTAATAAACCTTTAACGTACATTTTATCGCCATTTTGCCTAGTACGAACGTGCAATGGCATCATCACTTCGCTTGTATCTAAACGACAGTAGTAATTATTAGTCATTTCAGAAGAAGATATAACTTCTATGTTACGACCATTAGGTAAATTCATATAATTAATTAATTCTATTTCATATTTATTATCAATCATTTTATCTTGAACCACAACGAAAGTATCATACGATTTGATTGCCCTAACGTTGTTTGGTAAATAAATTTTAACATTAGCTCGTTTGGACTTGATTAAATTATATACAAGTTTAGCATGTTGATCAGTAATTAACATTAAATCATCCTGATATATTTGTTCCAAAATATAATAAATTATTTTCATTTGTATAACATATTCTTCTTTATTGAACTCCTCAATATTTAACACATTTTGGGGATATATTTTTTTTAATTTTTTTTGAACCTCTTTATCAATATAATTGTTGTATTCTAACAAAGTTTTACTAAATTTATAAAATTTTTCGTGAACCTTTTCTTCTTCCTTTTTAAAAGCTGGAACAATATATTTGCGAAAACGATTCCGTGTATAAACATCCATTACGTTTGAATTATCTGTTATATATTTAATTTTGTGTCTTTTAATATAATCATAGATTTCATCTTTAGTAACGTTGATAAGTGGTCTAATAATAACGTAATCCTTCATATTAACAACTTTTGAAAAACCACTATAACCACGCAAAGTTGACCCTCTAACTATACGCATTAAAATGGTTTCAATTAAATCGTCACCATGATGGGCGGTAAAAAGATACTTTGCATTATATTTTTTTACAATTTTTGAAAAATAATTATATCTAATACTTCTAGCCTCGTTATGAAAATTGTCATCACCATAATCTTTAATTTTATACCATTCGAAGATAATACCATAATTGGCACAAAAGTGTTCTACAAACGCTTTTTCTTCATCACTTTCTTTTCGCAGGTTATGATGAACATGGGCACATATTATTTGAATGTCTAAACTTTTTTTTATTCTACTTAAAAGATGCAAAAGTGCCATAGAATCAGGTCCACCAGAAACACCAACAACGATTGAATCGCCATATTTTATTCCTACTTCTTCTACTAAATAATTATATGCATTGTCCATTTTAACACCTCTATGTTAATTTTATTATATTTAAAAGATGATAGCAAGTTATTTTACCATTTTATTGGTACATTGCCCCTTCTTTCTAAAATCATATTTATTTGTGAAAATGGCTTACTTTCAAAAAAACCACGACTTGCTGATAATGGTGAAGGATGAACTCCCTCAATTATTATATGCTTTTCATTTGTAATTAAACGCTTTTTTTCTTTTGCGTAATTTCCCCACAAAACAAAAATAACCGTTTCTTTCCTAGAGTTAACTTTTTTAATAATAGTATCAGTAAATCTTTCCCAACCAATATTTTTGTGGGACAAAGGTTTACCTTCTTCTACAGTTAAAATAGAATTTAATAATAAAACACCTTGTTTTGCCCAATCACTTAAATTATTATTGGTGCGTTCTATTCCTAAATCATTTTTTAATTCTTTAAAAATATTTCTTAAAGATGGCGGTCTTTTTTGTTCATTATAAACTGAAAAAGATAGTCCGTGTGCTTGATTAACTTGGTGATAGGGATCTTGCCCTAAAATTAAAACCTTAACATCATCATAATCAGTAATGATTAAAGCGTTAAAAATGTTGTAAAATTTAGGAAATATTCTTTTAGTTTTATATTCTGTTTTTATAAAAGAAAGTAGTTGTTGAAAATAGTCTTTTTTATATTCTTCTTGCAAAATATCATCCCATTTATTATTTGTTATATTAATCATATATTTTTATCAAATAGCCAGATAATTAGCTATTTCAGCAAAGATTTCAGTAGAGATTCGTTCAGCACGGGAAGATAAACTTAAATTATGCTTTTTTAGAATTTTTTCAACTTTTTCAAGATCATATCCTTTTAAATTATTTTTGATAGTTTTTCTTTTTTGACGAAAGCTATCTCTAATTAACTTAAAAAATAATTCCTTATTTTTTATTGATAAATTCTTTTCTTTTTTATTAAACTCAACTACTATACTATCAACATTTGGCTTAGGCATAAAGACATTTTTACTAACATCCATAATTTTCTTAACATCATAAAAATAATTAAGAAAAACAGATAATGAATTATAATCTCGACTTCCAGGTTTAGCTCGGAAACGATTTCCAACTTCTTTTTGGACCATAACCACAATTTTCTTAACATCAATATTATCCTCAATTAATTTTACAATTATCGGGGTTGTTATGTAATATGGTAAGTTAGCAACCACATAAAGACTATTATATTTATATTTTTTTATATCTAATAAAACATTGCGTTTTAAAAAATCATCATAAATAATTTCAACATTTTTACAATCTTTTAATACATCACTTAATATTTCTCGTAAACTTGTATCTATTTCATAACATAAAACATTTTTAGCCGTTTCTGCTAATTTGATGGTCAAAGCCCCACTACCAGGACCAATTTCAATTACTAAAGTTTCTTTGTCAATAGCACTTTTATTAATAATAGCATTAATAATATTTTCATCTATTATAAAATTTTGACCGTACTTTTTTTTGAAAACAAACCTTTTTTGTTCTAACATTAATTTCATGTTTTTAAATGAGTAATTCATTTTTTCCTCCTTATTTAATAAAAAAAGAAGACTTACCGTCTTCTTACCAACCCCAACGTAAAACTTTGTATTTTACATTATTACTTGTAGTTTTATAAACTTCCGGGTCTTTTTCAGTTTCAAACGCTAAATCAATGATAATCCTTTGATCATTGCGCCAAGCGCTATTTAATGCACCACCGGTATCTAAGACAACTCCAATAAATGGTTCGTCTGATTCACGTGTTATTTCTATTATTGTTCCTCTTTGAAATACATCATTTGGTGCTGCTAAGATTCTTATTTCACCATAATCTTCATCATTATATATAACACCATCTCTTAAAAGATTATGATTTTTATTTTCTTTGGTTCGATAAGCGACTGTTCCGCTACAACCTTTACAGTCTGCACCATAGGCAGTTAATCTACCATGAAATTGACCTGCTGGACCAGTTCCTAATTCAATTACTTCATTAACAGCTTTTTTAATTACTTCAACTGTTTTTGTTTCATTATTTTCATAAACAAGTCCATTTTTACCTTTCTTTACAATACGTTTTGTATTCAAAGGTAACTTTGATGTCCTATTCACAATCGTTTCATACTCAACGATTTTATGAGTGACATTCATACTTTTATTTGAATTATCGTTAGTATTTATAATTTCTACACTCTTTAAATTGTACGTGCCAAATAAAGAAGTCATAGAAACTACTAAAAAACTTATCCATTTACCAACAAACTGTAGTAAATAAGAATTCATAAATTTCACCTCATATAAATCTAACAATAAAATTCTATCATAATTTATCTTTTAAGTCAAATTGGCAGATAGCATTATTAGTTGTTACTTTATAAACCTCATCAATATCAATATTTTTTATTTCAGCAATTTTTTCAGCTACTAATTTAACGTTTTTGGGTTCATTAACTTTACCTCTATACGGTGTCGGAGCTAAATAAGGGCTATCAGTTTCTAATAATAAATACTTTAAATCTATATTTTTAACTACTGAACGCAAAGTTCCAGAATTTTTGAAGGTTATTATTCCTCCAATACCTAACATAAATCCTAATTTGGTAAATTTTTTCGCCATTTCCAAATCATAACTATAACAATGTAAAACAATTTTCATATTTCTATATTTTTTTTGTTTTAATATATTATATGTATCTGTTAAAGCTTCGCGACTGTGTACCACTACAGCTTTGTTATGTTTTAAAGCAATATCTAATTGTTTTTTAAATACAGTCTGTTGAATAATTTTATTATCGGTTTGCCAATAGTAATCAAGTCCAATCTCACCTATTCCTATAATCTTCGGATTATTAATGTTTTCTTCAATAAACTCCAAGTCCTTGTTATCAAAGTTATCTAATTCTGACGGATGAAAACCTAATGTACCAAAAACATTGCCATACTTGTTACACAATTTAATTACTTCTTGATTTGTCTTTATGTTGGACCCACTTACTACTATTATATTACTTTTCATATTATTAATGATTAAGTCTAAATTACTATAATATTCATCAAACAAATGACAATGAGTATCAATAATCAAAATATCACCCCACAAGAAAATTATACCACAAGTGGTATAATTCTTATTCAATTTTATTTATATATTTATATTTTTGATATACATAGACAACAAATATAAAATATATAAAATTTACTGTATCAAATTCGAGAAGAATACTTCCTAAGTTGAGCAACAATATAACAATTAAACAAACTGCTACACTTCTAACCTCTTTATTCTCCTTAGTAATCATGTTTTCCTTTCTCTATCGTTATCAACACTACCAATATAACATATCAAATTGAAGATTACAAAACTTTTCAATCTGTTTTTTTAGACATTTTACAACACTTTACATTACCGTTTATTTTTATAATAGTTTTCTATTTCTTCTAATCGTTTATTTTTATCAATTCTTAAAAATAATGGTTCTGGTTGATTTAATTTTATTCCTACATCCATGCCATCAAATCCTGTTATTGAATCATAATTTTTATTTAATGTATTTAATTGATAAAAGATTTTATCTGATGTTTCTGGTAAGAATGGTTGAAGTAAAACAGCACCTATTCTAATTGTTTCTAAAAGATTATATATTACCGTAGCTAAACGATCACGTTTATCTACATCTTTAGCCAATGCCCAAGGCATTGTTTCATCAATATATTTATTTGTTCGGTTAAATATATCAAATACCAAATTGATAGATTCAGAAACTTTATATTCATCCATTTTATTATTAATTGCCTTTCGTGTGTTTGTTACGCAATCAATTAATGAATTGTCAACTTCCTCTAAAGATTTAGGCTCGGGAACAATACCATCAAAATATTTATAGGCCATGCTTATTGTTCTATTCAGTAAATTCCCTAAATTATTAACTAAATCAGCATTGATTTTATCAATTATCAATTCGTAAGTAAATATTCCATCATTAGCATATGGCATTTGACTTAACATATAATGTCTTACAGAATCTACATCAAATAATTTAACTAAATCATCTGCATAAACAATATTTCCTTTTGACTTACTCATTTTTTCTTCGCCTGATAAAAGCCACGGATGACCCAAAATTTGTTTTGGTAACGGTATATCTAATGCCATTAACATTATTGGCCAATATATAACATGAAACCTTAAAATATCTTTTCCGATTATATGCACATCGGCAGGCCACAAATTAGAAAATATTGGTTCATGCTGACCTTCAGGATCATATCCAATAAAGGTAATATAATTACTTAAAGCATCAATCCAAACATAAATAACATGCTTTTCATCAAAGGTAACAGGAACCCCCCAATCAAATGACGTTCTAGATACACAAAGGTCTTGTAGTCCTGGTTTTATAAAGTTATTTACAATTTCATTTTTGCGGCTTTCTGGTTTTATAAAATCAGGATTATTGTTTATGTGCTGTTCTAATTGTTCAGCGTAATTACTTAATTTAAAAAAATAAGCTTCTTCTTTTGTAGATGTAACTTCACGTGAACAATCTGGGCACTTTCCATTATTTAATTGTGATTCAGTAAAAAAAGATTCACATGGTGTACAGTATAACCCCTCATAAAAACCTTTATATATATCACCTTGTTTATATAATTTTTCAAAAATTTTTGAAACCTTTTCTTTATGCATTGAATTTGTTGTTCTAACGAATTTATCATAACTCGTATTCATAACATCCCATATTCGTCTTACTTCGAGAGAAACCTCATCAACAAATTCTTGATTATTTTTGTTATTTATAAAAGCTTTTTCAGCAATTTTTTGACCATGTTCATCAGTACCAGTTTGAAAATACACATCATAACCCAACAAACGTTTATAACGTGCTATAGCATCAGCTAGAACAACTTCATAGGTATTACCTATATGTGGTTTTCCCGATGTATACGCAATCGCTGTATATATATTGAAATTTTCATTCATTTTATCACCTAACTGGTGCTCCCAAAGCCTCCAGTCCTTTCTTTTTCTATTTTTTCTTCATTATCCACTATTAAAAATTTTGTAAATATTCCTTGAACAAAGGCATTACCTTGTGGGATAACAACCTCTTCATCACCATGATTTTGTAACCTTACCCAAATGTGTCCTTCATTAGATTCATTATTATAATAATCACCATCTATTATTCCCACCTGATTACAAAGACGAATATTATATTTAAAACCCATACTACTTCTAACAACTAGCATTAATACTTCATCATTATTCATATAAGTTTTAACGCCTGTTGGTATTTTTTTTGTTTCACCAGGTTTTAGAACAATATCTTCAATTGCATAAAAATCATAACCTGCGCTGTTCTTTGTTTTCCTTACTGGTAAATTATATTCATCATATAATTCTTTATTATCAACAATATCCATTCTAAATTGTGGAAAACTAACTTTTTCAAAACCTCTATTCATATACTTCCCCCCTATAAAAAAAATCACATCCAGTTAAGGACGTGATGACGCGGTACCACCTTAATTTATAACTAATGTTATACTCTCAAATATTTAACGCATTAATACGGTTTAACCTACGTATCGATTAAACAATTCCAGAACCATTTAAAATACTATATTTTCTTTGCTTCCACCATACACAAAGTCTCTATAAAAACATTTGTATTTCTCTTTCCTTCATAATCTTTAACTAATAATCAATAATATTATAACACATTCATGGTTATTGTTCAAGATATTTTCCTAAAAATTGCGAAGCTATTTTGACAATTTTTTCTTCAGTTTTAGTTATTTCTTCCCCACTTGAAGAAATTATTAATAAGCCAACTGCATCACCATTAGTAATTATGGTACTAATTGCGTAAGTTCCATTTTCTTTTTTACCTTTTATTAATTCATAATCCTTTTGATACTTTTCCAATATATTTTCACGCCTTAATATCGAATTTTCCAAACCTTCACTTATTGGTTGATTCAAGTAGTCTTTTTTATTAGGTCCTGCCGCTGCTATAATATCCTTAGTATCAGTTATAATAATATTATACTTAATAAAATTATACATTGAATCAACAAATTTTTGGGCAAAATCATCAATTTTTTTAAGTAATGAATATTTTTTTAATATAATTTTTTCTTCACCTTCTATATATATTTCAATACTATCATTACTATTTATTCTTAAGGTTTTTCGTATTTCCTTTGAGATAACTATACGGCCCATCTCATCTATTCTTCTTACAATACCTATACTTTTCATTTTTACCTCACTCTCTATATAATATTTTGTCTATTTATGACTATTTTATACTGTTTAGAATTTTAAATATGATATAATTAAAAATGTTCATTAAGGGAGGTTATTTATGGAAAAAATTTATGTTTTTGGACATAGGGTCCCAGATACAGCTAGTGTTACTGCTGCAATCACACTAGCTAATTTAAAAAACAAACAGGGATTAAATGCTTCTCCAAGAGTTTTGGGAGACATTAATTCTGAAACAAATTTTGTTTTAAATTATTTTGGTTTCCCTCAACCTGAGTATTTAAATGATGTGAAACTACAAATTAAAGATATTAATTATCAAAAAAACTATTTCATACATACGAATGAATCAATACTTACAGCTTATAATTATATGAATAATAATTATATTAGTACTCTACCTATTGTAGATGAACAAAAAGTTTTTAAAGACATGATTTCAATGAAAGATATCACTAAAGATCATATCGAGGGAGATTTTTATCATTTGCGTTCTTTTTACGAAAATATCATTCAGGTGTTAGATGGTAAGGAAATTCTTAAATTTGATAATGAAGTTTCAGGAAATATACTTGTTGCTTCTTACGGAAGTACAACGTTTATCAACAACATAACTATCGATAATGATTCTATATTAATAATCGGTGACCGACATAGCATTCACGAATACGCAACAAAAAAACAAAGCTAAATTAATTATTTTAACTAATAATTCAATTATAAAAGATAAACACTTGGATATAGCAAAAAAAATAGAGTCAATATTATTAGAACACCTTACGATACCTTCAAAGTTTCAAAATTAGTTCACTTATGTAATTATGTACACACAATAAATAATGATATCAATATTATATATTTTAATGAACTTGATACAGTCGAAAACTTTATGCGAATAACGAACAAAACAAAATATAGCAACTATCCTGTTTTAAATAAACAAAAACAATGCTTAGGGGTTATACATTTATCTGATTTATCATATAAAAACCCTAAAAAAGGTTATACTTGTTGATCATAACGAGGTTGAACAAAGTGTTCCTAATATTATGAACGTTATCAAATTAAAATAAAAGATTATATCAATTTTTGATATAATCTTTTTCAATTAACTCTAACAATTCAATTAAATAAAATATAAAGTGCTTATCTAATTTTGGAGTATCTAAAGTTATTAACAACTTATTCCTTTTAATTCCAAAACGAAACATTCTCGTGATATTACTTGCATCTACAAATATTTTTTGAATACTTATCTTATTTGTTAATTCTTCTGGCATTTCTATTTCAATGAAGTTTTTGGTTTGTTTTACTTTTGTAATATTTAACTTTTTAGCTAATTTCTCAAACCATTCTTCATACATGTAAATCAAAAGATTTTGATTAACTGGACCAAACCTATCTTCTATTTCCGTTTTGACCTCGTATAATTTTTCATATGAATCAATTGTATTAATTTTAGTGTGAATTTCAATTTTTAATTCTTCTTCTAATACATATTCATCTCTTATAGAAGTGTCAACCTCTAACAACGGTGGAGTTTCAATTTCTACTTCTTCTTCAACTTTCTCGCCTTTTAATCTTTTTATTTCATTGTTTAACATCTTTAAAAACATTTCAATACCAACGGTATCAACAAAACCAGCTTGTTCACTCCCAAGAATATCACCAGCTCCGCGAATCGATAGATCACGCATTGCAATAGAAAAACCACTTCCTAATTCAGTAAAATCTTTTATTACTTTCAATCTTTTAGTAGCAACTTCAGATAAAATTTTTCGATTATCATACATCAAGTAACAGTAAGCTATTTTATTGCTTCTACCTACTCTACCTCTTATTTGATATAACTGAGACAATCCGAAACGATCAGAATCAATAATTATTAATGTATTTACCCTTGGAATATCAATTCCGGTTTCAATAATGGTTGTACACAGTAAAACATCATACTTATGATCATAAAAATCCATCATTATTTTTTCTAATTCACCTTTAGACATTTTACCATGTGCTGACGTAATACGAAGATCAGGCAACAATTTTTTTATTTCTAATTCCTTCAAATACATATTCTCGATATCATTATATAAAATAAAAACTTGACCATTTCTTGATTTTTCCTTATAAATAGCATCTTTAATAATTTGATTGTTATACGCCATTACATAAGTTTGAATAGGGTATCTATTAACTGGGGGCGTTTGAATCAAAGATAAACTACGAATTCCTGTAAAGGTCATTTGTAAAGTTCGAGGGATTGGAGTTGCTGTCAAAGTCAATACATCTATATTTGTTTTATAATTCTTAATTTTTTCCTTATGTTTTACTCCAAAACGTTGTTCTTCATCGACTACCAAAAGTCCTAAGTCTTTAAACACAATATCATCACTTAATATTCTATGTGTACCAATTACAATATCTACATTTCCTTCTTTGATATCACTAACTATTTTCTTTACTTTCGCACTTGGAACAAATCTATTTAGCAAAACGATATTAACAGCAAACGATTTAAATCTTTCAAGAGCATTATTATAATGTTGACTAGATAAGATTGTTGTAGGACACAGTAAAGCAACTTGTTTATTAGATAAAATAGCTTTGAACATTGCGCGAAATGCCACTTCTGTTTTTCCAAATCCAACATCGCCACACAAAAGTCTATCCATAGGATATGGTTTTTCCATATCCTCTTTTATTTCTTCGGTTGCTTTTATTTGATCAATGGTATCAGTATATTTAAATTCTTTTTCAAATTCTAATTGTTCCACACTATCTTTAGCAAAGGAAAAACCTTTAGTCGCCTCACGTTCCGCATATAATTTAAGTAAAGAAAAAGCAATATCTTCAACTTTTTGTTTTACACGTAATTTAGCTTTTGCCCACTCTGAACTTCCTAATTTTGTTAATTTAGGTATAACACTACTATTGCTGGAATATTTTTTTATTGTTTCTATCTTTTCGACCGGGACATATACTTTATCTTTTCCACGATATTCTAATGTTAAATAATCTTTGTATAAATTATTTTTTTTAATTTTCTTAATACCAGTATATCTAGCAATACCATGAATTTCATGGACAATATAATCTCCGACATTTATTTTAGTTACATCACTAATTTTAGTTCCAATTTTAAAACGAGATTTGTATTTTGGTTTAATATTTTTTTTATTAAAAATTTCATTTTCACTAATTACAACAATTTCAGGAAGTTCAAAACCACTTTTTATTTTTTTTACAATAACATTAATTTTTGTTGCAATTATTTCATTAATTGATGTAAAAACAAGATTTGGATTTTCTAATTCTTCTATTAGTTTATTAACATTTTCTCTATTAGACATGCAAATAATTATCTTTTTATTTTTAGAAAAGTAATTATTCAATTGTTTATTAATTAATTCTTTGCTATTACCAAATGGTTCTATATCTTTCGAGTTATAAATTATCTTGTTTTTTGTTTTAATAAGTCCATTATCAAAATCTGTTAAACATAAAAAATCGTCGGATAAATCATAAAAATCATGCATATATTTAACATCTTTTAAATTTAAACTCTGCTGATAATTAAAAATCTCCTCTTGAAGAAATTTGTAACTTACTTCTATATCATTGTAATTGTCAACTATTACTTTACATTTATTAAAATAATTGCAAATGTTAACCGGTTTTAAATACTTGTGTATATCTTTTTGAGTCACTTCATTAACATCGATTTCATCATTAATCAAAAATTCAGTATTTGAATAAATTTCAATTCTATTAAGTGACTTGATTGTTTTTTGAGTATCAACATCAAAAACACGAATAGATTCTACCACATCACCCCAGAATTCTAATCTGATTGGGTTTTTTTCATTTATAGGAAAAATATCAAACACAAATCCACGAACTGCAAACTCGCCGGTTTTATTAACAAGAGTTTCTCTTTTGTAGCCCATTTTATTACAACTTTTTAAAATATCAGCTATTTTTCGTTCATCATTTATTTGAATCTCGAGTACGTTATCAATAAATAATTTTTTAGGTGGTAAAAAACGAAGATAACCCATTAAATTTGTAACAATAATTTTTTTTTCGTTTCTTATAATTGATTGAATTGTTTCTAATCGTGTTACCATTAATTCTGGACTCATTGCTAAAGCTTCACTAGTTAAAAAATCATCCATAGGAAAAAGCAATACATCATTAGTATAATGTAATAAAATTTGGTACATATTCGTTGCTTCGTATAATGTATTCACCAAAAAAACAATAGATTCGTCTGTCTTAATAAATCTATTATAAGTGTATAAACATTTTAATTCCTTATTTAATCCTATAATCAACTCAGTTTCGGGCTTGATTTCGAAAATATTTTCCATTTTATCACCGTTACTTTTGTTTTTTATTATATTTATTCATAAGTACATCAAACGATAATTCTAAATAATCTTTTATTATTAATGGAATTTGATTAATTATACTTTCTATTTGTTTGCAATCTTTTTGATCAAATTTTCCTAAAACATAATCACGTACATCATTTAAATTATTATGTGAAATACCTATTTTTAATCTCTTATAATTTTTTGTTCCTAAATGCATTTCTATATTTTTCAAACCGTTATGTCCACCCGATGTTCCTGTACATTTTAATTTAATATTACCAACATTAATATTTAAATCATCACAAATTATTAGTATATCTTCAATATCTATTTTAAAATAATCAACAAATTTCTTAATAACTTCACCTGACAGATTAATAAATTTGCACGGTTTCAAAAGAATAATTTTTTCATTATTATGTAAATATTCTCCATAAATACCATTAAATTTTTCTTTACTTAGATTAACGCTATTATGTTTAGCTAATGCATCTATCATAACAAATCCTATATTATGACGAGTTTTCTCATACTCTTTTCCTGGGTTCCCTAACCCTACTATTAATTTCATAAAACACCCACTTTACTTAATGTTATGATAATCATTATAAATTTCCTTTTTTGCAACTTTACGATCTTGTGCGACTTTTTTTATAGCTTCTTTACTTTCTAAACCTTCTTTTATATATAAATTAACATGTTCAACAATACTTAAATTACTATAACTATTTTCTTCCTTATTTTTTTCAACAACTATCACTAATTCACCTTTTATGTTATTAACTTCATTAATTATATCTTTTATATTACCTCGATAAACTTCTTCAAATTTCTTACTTATTTCCCGGGAAATACTAATTTTCCTATTTCCCAACACTTCAAGCATATTATTTAATGTTTTTACGATGCGATGTGGAGATTCATAAAAAATAATTGTAAACTCTAAAAATTTTAATTTTTCTAATTCCTTTTTACGAACTCCTTCTTTGCTATTTAAAAAACCATAAAATAAAAAAGGTGAAGGTTCGATTCCGGAAACAATTAATGCTGGAATTAATGCGGTTGGTCCAGGTAATGCAATAACATGATAATTATTATTAATCGCCATCTGTACTAATCCAAATCCTGGATCACTGATTACAGGAGTCCCTCTATCAGATACCAAACCCACATTATAACCTTTTTTCAAATAATCAAGTAATTTATTTAAATTTTCTAGTTCATTAAAATCATAATTTGATATTATCTTCTTGTTAATATTTAAGTGCTTTAACAATTGACCTGTTACTCTTGTATCTTCCGCAAAAATAACATCAACATTTTCTAATGTTTTTACAGCCCTTAAAGTTATATCTTCTAGATTCCCTATCGGGGTTGGGATTAAATATAATGATGCTGTATTATCATAACTTTTTTGAGACATATTATCCCTCTATTCAAAATATTTTTTTATTGTTTCAGTATACTCTCCATTTTCTTTATGTGTAAATATCGGTGAGAGAATTGTTAAACCACTCTTACCATTTTTACGACCTTCGATTAACAGAATATTGGCTTGTTCTTCTTTTTTTGGATATATTATTTGTATTTTTTTAGGTTCAATATTATTTTTTCTCATTACTTCAATTATCTCAATCATTCTTTCTGGTCGGTGAACAATTGAAATAATTCCGTTGTTTTTCAGTAATTTGCGACTTATTTTCATTAATTTATCAAGATTTAAACTTACTTCATGTCTCGCAATTGTTTTATAATCATTTTCATTTAACCTAGAATTATTATTTAATTTAAAAAAGGGAGGATTACATACAATTATGTCAAACATATCACTTTCCCACTCTTTAGCTAATCTATTAATATCATCATTTATTAATGAAATTTGATTATTTAAATTGTTAATTTCAACAGATTTTTCAGCTAACTCAAAAACATCCTTTTGAATTTCTACACCTATAATGTGTGCTTTTGTTTTGGTAGTTAATATCAAAGATATCGGTGCGTTACCACAACCAATATCCAATATTTTTTTTGCTTTAGAATTAATTGTAACAAAATTTGGTAATAAGACAGAGTCTAATGAAAAATTAAACATATCTCTATTTTGATAAATTTTCAAATTTTTGTATCCTAACAAATAATTAACAACATGCATTTTTTTTCGCTTCCACTTCAATTATTCCAATATCAGGAATATCTACTTTGTATTTGCCAATTAAAACGTCTACAGATTTTACTATTCCTTCACCTTTTTTTGTTTTTATTTTTGATCCAATTTTAGGAAAACATTTGTTGCATTTTTTATAATTGTCTTCTTCAAACTTCAAACAACACAACAATCTTCCACAAGAACCATTTATTTTAGATGGATTCAATGAAAGATTTTGATTTTTTGCCATGTTGATTGTTATGTTATCAAGATTGTTTAAAAACTTTTCACAACACATCATACGTCCACATTGTCCGATTCCACCTATTTCTCTAGCTTTATCTCTAGCACCAATTTGCCTTAATTCAATTCTTGTTTTATATATTGCTGCTAATTCTTTAACTAATTCTCTAAAATCCACTCTTTTATCTGCTAAAAAATGAAACTGAAGTTGACTACGGTCAAAAGTAAAATTAGCACTTATTATCTTCATTTTTAAATTCAAGTCTTCAATTAAGTCTTTACAAACAGTAATCGCTATATGTGCATCTTTAATATTTTTTTTATGTTTTAAATAATCTTGTTTTGATGCCATTCTAATAACATTGTTTAACGGGGATTTTATTTTCGACTCTTCGATTTCAATAACGCCAGTTTCAAGACGTCCAAATTGTAATCCTCTTTCAGTTTCTACTATCACTGTCATATTTTTTTTTAATTGAAAATTATTGGGAGAAAAATAATAAATTTTTCCACCTTCTTTTAATGTAATTCCGACTACCTTAACCACAATTATCACTCCCTAATTTAACAATGAGCTTGTCCATTAATAATTTATTATTAACATTATATTTTATTTTTTCTCTCATTTTAATTATTATGTTTATTTTGTCACAAACTTCTTCTATTGTGTTTTTATCACACATTTCTTCGATTTCGTTTTTATAATCAGTAAAATTTTCAATATTACGATTAAATAGTCTATTTAACAGATCTTTATAAAACATTATCATTAGATCAAAAGCTATTATTATATCCTTTTTTTCTTTAACTTTTTCGTGCCACAATTTATTTAAATATAGAATTGTTTGGTGTGTGTTTTTTTCATAAAAGATTATAAAATTCACAATATTTTTTATAAAATCTTCAGAATTCTCGTGTTCTAAAAAAGCATTTTTTTCTTTTTCATTATTAAAAATATTATTAGCTATTTTTTCTTTTAAAGAGATCTCTTTATTAAATGTTTTGATTTTATCTTTATTAAGGTTAATATTTACACACCTTGATATAATCGTATCCAACAATTGGTATTTATTGTCGGTGATTAAAATTGCAATTATATCTTTTTCTGGTTCTTCTAAAAATTTTAAAATTGAATTGGAAGACGATAAATTCAATTTATGAGCATTATTTATTATATATACTCTTTTATTACCAATGATTGATTTTTTACTAAATTCTTTTTGAAGATTGTCAATCGATTCTTTTTTTATCCACAAACCGTCTGTTTCAACAATAATTAAGTCACTATAACTTCCATTGTCTATTTCATTAATAATTTTAGTTTTTAATTTTTCATTTTCAATATTATATGTTAATACTTTTTTAGCAAAATCAATTACTAAATCCATTGTTTTAGAATACTGGTTAGAAATAAATAGATATGCGTGAGAAACTTTTTCTCTTCTAATGGTGTTTTCTAATATTTTACAAGCAACTGGTTGATCTATCATATATTTATTAAGCATATCTACCTCCTAAAAAATAAGTAAATAAATTATTATTAATGAAATCAATGTTGGAAATCCAAATAACATAACTAATGCCACAGTTATAATATTTATTGGAATTATCAAATTTAATGGAGAAGCTAATACGTTATATCCATAAATTAGAAAGAAACTATATATTACTTTTTTAATGATTGAAAAAATTTTTTTTAACATAATATCCTCCTAAAACATTTTATGAGGATATTTTAAGGTTATGAAACTTCTTTTCTATCTTCTATTGCTTTTTCTAAAGTTAAATAATCGATATAATCCATATCAGCACCATGAGGAATTCCTTGTGCAATTTTAGTGATCTTTACATTTGTTTTTTCTAATATTTTAGTTATATACAAGGTCGTTGTTTCCCCTTCTATACTCTGTTTTAAAACAATTATAATTTCTTCTACACCGTTTTCTTTTATCCTAGATTCGAGTGTTGAAATGTTTATATCTGAAGGATTTACACCATCCAATGGTGAAATTAAATTTTCAATAACATGATATTGTCCATTATACACATTTGATTTTTCCATCATAATAATATTTTTAGCTTCTTGAACAATACATATTATTTTAGAATTTCGGTTTTCATCTAGACAAATATCACACTTGTCGTTCTCTGTAAGATTATTACAAATTTTACATTTTTTAATTTTGCTTTTAACATCAGTTAAAGATTTAGAAAATAACTCAATAACTTCATTATCTAATTTTAATGTAAATAGTGATAAACGTTCTGCGGTTTTTTCACCTATTCCAGGTAATTTTTTAAAACATTCTATTAGATTTTTAATTGTAGGAGGATAATTCATTAAAAAATACCTGGCATTCCCTGTGTATATTTACCTAATTTATTTTCTGTTTCATTTTCTATTTGTTTTATTACATCATTAACCGCAACTAAAATCATATCTTCTAATAACTCGATATCATCTTTGGTAATTTCATCTGACATTATTTTAACATCTATTAGTTCTTTATTACCTTTCATTTGAACACTTACAATTGAAGATGTTGAAGTAAATACCGTTTCATCAATTTTTGATTTTTCAACCATCATTTCTTTTTGTATTTTTTGAACTTGTTTCATCATATTTTGGATATTCATTTTATTCCTTCTTTCTTTGTATTATATTCAATTACATCACCAAATAAATTATGAATTTCATCTTTTATAACTTTTCCTTTTATTTGATCTTGTAGAAAATCTTTTATAGATTTATCTTCATCAATGTAAGTATACTTTTTGGTTTTACTTTTATATTCCTTGCGATACTTACTCCATTCATCTTTGTTTAATGCAATAACATTGTATTCTTTATCAAATATTTTTGGTATAAACGATTCGATTTTCAAGATATTACTATTAAAATTTATTGTCATACTATTACGTGTATAGACAAAAACAATATTTTTGTCACTAGCAGCTGTTATTTCAGCATCTATTAACAATGAAGCTATTTTACCAAAATTAGCATCCAATATGTATTTTCTTGATAATTCTACATCTGTTTTTATTTGATTTAAAATAGCTCTACTCGCGTTTGTAAAAGTATTATTTACTCTTATATGTTTTATTTTGTTTATTAACTCTTGATTTTGGACACTTTGAGTATCAGTTGTTAAATGTATATTGTCATTGTTTATTATATCTGTTTTTTCCTTTTTAATTGGTTCTTTTAAAATCTGATTATCGTCATTAGTTTGGTTATTGATTACAGTCATTTTTCTTTCTATATTTGAATCATTATTTTTATAATTATTATTTTCCTCACCTTCATTTGAAACTAAAGAAATCATCAATAATTCAAAAACTAATTTAGGGTTACTATAATTTTTCATTTTATTCAGGTAATTATATATTTTAGATATATTTTGAAATGCTTCCTCAATAGATATCTTAGTTATTATATCATTATATATTTCCCGGGAAATATTTTCAGCTATGTAGCTATTGGTATTTTTTAGAATAACTATGTTTTTAAAAAATAATATTATTTCCTCTACGAGTTTTATTAAATTTTTTCCTTGTTCATCATACTTTTCCAGTAATTTAAATACCTCCACAAGATTTTTGTCAATTATATTTTCAATTAATTCTTTTAATTGACTTTGGGGAAGTGTTCCGTTTATTTCGTGTACATCATCTAATTTTATTATTGAATCACTATAAACTTGTGCTTGTTCCAACAAACTAATTGAATCTCGCATACCACCAGAAGAAAATCTAATAATTTCTTCTAATGCTTGATCTTCTATATCTATTTTTTCTGATTTGCATATATATTTTAAACGTTTATCCATACTTTTGTCATCTATTCTTTTAAAATCAAATTTTTGACAGCGAGACAAAATAGTTTCTGGTATCTTGTGTGGCTCTGTAGTAGCTAAAATAAATATTATGTGTGCTGGTGGTTCTTCTAATGTTTTTAACAATGCATTAAAAGCACCTATTGTTAACATATGTACTTCATCAATAATATATATTTTATATTTTCCTACTGTGGGTACTAATGAAACTTTACTTTTCAATTCCCTGATTTCATCAACACCATTATTAGATGCCGCATCTATTTCAATAACATCAACCGTTTGTTTTTGATTTATTTGCGTACAACTTACACACTCATTACATGGTGAAGTATCTGTCAAGTTAACACAATTTACCGTTTTTGCTAAAATTTTTGCTACACTTGTTTTACCAGTTCCTCTTGGTCCTGTAAATAAATAAGCATGACTAATTTTATTTTTCAAAATTACATTTTTCAAACTTTTTATTATAACTTTTTGACCTACAACATCATCAAATGTTTGAGGCCTATATTTTCTGTATAAAGACTGATGCATTCTACCACCTCGCTATTTCATTATAACATTTTTATTATTGAATTTAAACGTTAATACCTTTTATCTTTAAAAAAATCCTTTAATAATTTTTGTGATTTTTTCTCACAAATTCCTTTTAATAAAACTACATTCTTATTATTTTTACTAGAGTTATTAATAATTTTTGTAAAACCATATTTTTGAGATGTTGTAGCATATACTACTTTTGATATCCGAGATTGCAATATTGCTCCATAACACATTAAACAAGGTTCTAATGTTACATATAATATACAATCATCTAATCTCCAACTTTTTAATTTTGCACAAGCCTTTTGCATAGCTATTATTTCAGCGTGATGGGTTACTATTTGTGTTTTTTCCTTTTTATTATGAGCTCTCGAAATTATTTTTCCGTTTTTAACAATAACAGCTCCAACAGGAACATCACCAATTTTATATGATTTTTGAGCTTCATGTAACGCCACTTCCATATATTTTTTTTCCATAATAGCACTCCTTATTTATTATCATAAAAAAAGACACACACATATAGGGAATCTTAAGGCTGCTATCTTCCAATCCTGACCTGCTTCGATTATATATGTTGTGTCGTTTAAATAATATAACATTTTTCATAAAAAAGCAATATTTTTTAATATTTTTCTGACAATCTAATGTTTCACGTGGAACAAT
>DUPI01000057.1 GCA_012838395.1 Mollicutes bacterium | reverse complement strand
AGTTATTTAATGATTTTATAAATGATATTATAATATAAAGGTGATAAATATGTACGATGTTATTGTTATAGGTGCAGGACCATCAGGTATGATGGCTTCGATAACTGCTGCTAAAAACCAAAAAAAGGTATTGCTACTTGAAAAAAATCATAATCTAGGTAAGAAGTTATTGATTACAGGTGGTGGTCGTTGTAACCTTACTAATTTGAAAGATATAAAAGATTTTAGCAAAGAAATACCTGTTAACCATAATTTTTTAAAATATTCATTATATAATTTTGGTCCAAATCAAATATATGACTATTTTTCTAATTTAGGTGTTGATTTGAAAATCGAAGATGATGATCGAGTATTTCCGGTTAATAATAAAGCTTCTTCAATAGTTGAAGCCTTACAAGATGAACTTTATAAGTATAAGGTAGCGATTAAGCTAAACTGTACTGTTTTTAAAATTAGTAATAAAAATAATAAATATATTATTGACACGAATAATGGTAGTTATGAAGCTACTAATATTGTTGTTGCAACAGGATCTAAAAGTTTTCCCCAAACTGGTTCAAGTGGTGATGGGTATGAATTTGCTGGAATGTTAAACCAACCACTAACAGATTTATATCCATCTCAAGCCCCGTTAAAGTTGGTGAATAACCTGCCTTTGGCTGGAATGACACTTGATAATATTGCAATCAAGTTAAATGATATTGTTAAAACTGGTCCAATGTTATTTACGCATAGTGGAATTAGTGGACCTGTAGTTTTTAAGATTAGTGAATACGTTTATCAAGAATTTCAAAAAAATAAAGAAGTTTCTATCGATATAAACTTTTTACCAAGTGTTTCTGAGAGTGAACTGTTTGAGTTACTTAATACTTATGAACAAAGAAGAGAAATTAAAAGTTTTATGAGGAAAGTTTTACCTAGTCGTTTAGCTGATTATATATTAGATTTTAGTAAAGTAAAAGCTACTGATAACATTGCTGTTATTTCCAATAGTGATAAAAAAAGGTTAATATCAAATGTTGTTAATTTACAACTGTTTATTAAAAATAAATTTTCCATTGAAAATAGTTTTATTACAGGTGGTGGCATTGATATTAAATATATAAATAAGCAAACAATGGAATCGACTATAAATCCCGGTCTTTATTTTGTAGGTGAGTTGCTTGATATACACGGTTCAACAGGAGGATATAATATAACAATTGCCCTAGCAACGGGCTATATTGCAGGAATTTCAATAAAATAAAAAATATTGTATAAATATTCTTTTTGTGTTATTATTTATGTAGATGAATGAAGCGAGGTTGATTTGATGAAAATTCCTATATTAGATAAAGAGGCTAAAATATATATATTAATTGCAATTATTTTATTTGTCTGGATAAGTTTTTTACCTGAAATATCTATGCTGATTGATCGTTTACTAAAATTGCTCAAATAAAAAAGATAAAACGGATGTGTTAAGATGGATTATACAATAAATATAAATGAGTTTGAAGGTCCTTTAGATCTTCTTCTTCATTTAGTTAAACAAAGTGATATTGATATTTGTGATATAAGTATTGAGGAAATAACTAATCAATATTTAAACTATATTAATGAGATGGAAAAATTAAATTTAAATGTTGCGAGTGAATATTTAGTGATGGCAGCCGAGCTTATTGAAATGAAATCATCAATTTTATTACCTAATTATCGCAATGAGCTTGATGATGAATATGAAGAAGATCCTCGAACACAACTAATAAATAAATTGCTCTTATATAAACAATATAAAGGTGTTACAGAAAAACTAAAAGAGTTAGAAGAATCACGACGTTTAATGTATAGTAAAGAACCAAGTGATTTAAAACCCTTTATGCCAGAAGAAATAGAAGATACACCAATTGATGTAAATTTAGATGATTTAGTAAATGCTTTTAATATGTTTTTAGAACGACTTGAAGATGAAAAGCCACTTAATACTAAAATCACGCAAAAAGAATATTCTGTTTCTAAAAGAAATGATGAAATAAAAAAAATCTTAAAAATCAAGAAAAAGGTTGAATTTAATGAGTTGTTTGAAGAGTATAATCGTGAATATATTATTGTTACTTTTTTATCAATTTTGGAATTATCTAAAAAACAATATTTAAGTATCTCGCAAGAACAAAATTTTAAGAAAATTTATTTAGCTGTAAAGGAAAGTGATTAAATGAATTTATTAGCAGCACTAGAAGGTTTACTTTTCTTATGTGGTGATGATGGTTTGCAAATTGAAGATGTTCAAACTATTTTAGAAATAGATAAAGAAAAGGTTGAAGAGTTAGCTAATCAATTATTACAAGATTACCGAATTAGTAATAGGGGTATAAAATTAGAAAAATACGGTAATATTTATAAGTTAGTAACTAAAAGTGAATATAATGATTTTTATAAAAAATTAGTTGAAATTGATGAAAATAAGCCGCTGACGCCAGCTGCTTTAGAAGTTTTAGCAATTATAGCTTATAATGAACCAGTGACTAGAACAATGATAGATGAAATTAGGGGAGTAAGCAGTAGTCATATGGTTAGAAAATTACAAGCCAGAGAATTAATTTGTGAAATTGGTCGTTCTGATTTGCCTGGTCGCCCTTTTTTATATAAAACTACTGATAAATTTTTAGATGTTTTTGGAATAAAAAATCTTAACGAACTTCCTAAAATAGATCCCATTTCTGAAGCAAATTTAGACGAAACTGATTTATTTAAATCTAAATACATAGATGAATAAAAATTGATATATTTTATGATACAAGTTGTATTGTTTGTGATATAATTTGTATATATTTGCAGGAGTGGCGGAATGGTAGACGCGAAGGTCTCAAACACCTTTGGTAGTAATACTGTGTGAGTTCAAGTCTCATCTCCTGCACCATAATGTAAACAAACCCTTACAAATTAAGGGTTTTCTTTTTATTTGTCTGTAATTTAAATAATTAATCTAATAAAGTGTCCAAAAAAAGTCAAAAATATAAAATGCCCTTTTTTTTTTAGTGTTTTTAAGTTATACTATATATAAATAATAGGGATAGGGGTGGATTAAATGATCTTGAGAAAACCATATGCTTTTTTCATAAAGCAATTTAAAACTATTCATTTTATTTTATCCTTATTAATTGCCTTTTTAATATACCAAACAACTTTAATGGTGGCTTTTTTCAATGAATATTTAAATTCATCAACCTTAACTGTTGATCCGACGGCTATAGATAAATTATTTAATTCTTTTGTTTTTGCGGCCCCAGTTTTAATTATAATAGCCTCTGTGTTAGTACTATTAATTTTATTCATCAAGAAAAAACCATTTTTATTTTATATTGTTAACGTAGGAATATATATTGCTGTTATTACTATTTTTAATAATGCATTAACAATTGTGGAAAGTTTAACCCAGCGTGTAGTTGATTTACAAACATTAAGACTTATTCGTGATTTATTATTAATATCTATTTTTTTACAACTATTTACAGTTATAAAAACATTTGTATATGCTACTGGTTTTGATATTAAAAAATTTAATTTCGGGCAAGATTTAGCAGAATTAGAAATTGAAGAAACTGATAATGAGGAATTTGAGTTTGAAATATCAGTTGATACTAATAAAGCACGTCGTAATTTAAGGAGAAATTTACGATTTGCCAAATATGTTTATATTGAAAATAGATTCTTAATTAATATGGGTTTATTATTGTTAACAGGACTTACCATTTTAGTTATATACTTTAATCAAAACATTTATAATAAAGCTTATAATGAAAAAGCAGCTTTTCTAACCAAAGACTTTACAATGCGAATCAACCGTAGTTTTATAACTAAAGAAAATCCTCAAGGTAGAGAAGTTAGTCGTAAGAATATGTCATTTGTTATAGTTGAAGTTGAATTAAAGAAAAATGGTGTTCAAAAAATAAAGTTAGATGTTGCCAGAGCCCAATTGGTAGTTAATAATAAGATTTATTACCATCAATTTGGACTTAATGATTTAGTGCCTGATATTGGTTTTATTTATAATGATGATCAAATACCTGATGAGTTTACAAGATATTTATTAATATATGAAGTTCCAGATGAATATATCAAAAACAAGAATTTACAATTCAAGTTCTTAGATACATTTGGATTTTCTAATAGTGGTTGGCATCCTAAGTATGTTCGAGTTAATATTGCACCGATAAAATTAGATAAGATTGTTAAAACTACCAGTTATAATTTAGGGGAAACGATATCTTTTGAAAATAGTGTTTTAGGAAAAACAACATTTAAAATCAATGATTTTAAAATTGCTAGACAACATAAATTAGAATATAATTTTTGTGTTAATAATAATGAGTGTTATGATTCTTATGAGTATGTTAAGCCAGATATTTATAATGTAACTGACAAAACGATTATGTATCTTAATGGATTAATTGATTGGGATAATGATTTGGCAATTGTTCCAATTGTTGATCTTTATCAATTTATGAATAATTTTGCAACTGTTCATTATGAAATAAATGGTCAATCTAAACAACAAACATTTGGATTAAAAGAAGTTAAGACTCAAAGAGTGAAAAGGTTTAATGATTATTATGTAGAAGTTGCAAGAGAAATTGAGCAGGCTGATAAAATAACAATTAGCTTTAATATTAGGGATATGCAATATACATATAGGTTAAGGTAATGTAAAGTAGACCTGGAAAAATGTGGTTTCTGATTAAAATATGTTATAATTATATAATGGAAGGGTGGTATGATGAAAAAATATTATATTCAAATCATTATGATGTTTTTATTCACCATACATCCTAAAACTGTAAAAGCCCAAATATATACTTGTGATTATAAAGAAAAAGCAAGATTAACAGCGATCGCTTCAAATATTACTACTAGTGTTGATTATAAAGAAAAAAACAATAAAATTGAATTTATTGTTACAATAACGAATCTTCATCCTGATATATATATAAAAGATGTAAATAATAACATTGATTATAAATATAATAAAAAATCTTCTAATCCTAAGGAACTAGTGTTAAAAGGCTACAAGGATAATCAAAATATAAAGTATGAAATATATAGTGTTAAGAGACTGTGTAAAAATGATATACTTACATCAAAATACGTTGTAACACCACCTTATAATAAATATTATAATGATCCTTTATGTAAAATTCATTCAACTCATCGCTTATGTAGAAAATGGATTAAAAATAATTATGATTATAAGAACTTTAAAAAGGAATTAGAAACAAAGGAAATAAAGGCACCAATTGAAGAAGAAGTCGAAGAAGAAAAAGATTTTCTAACCAAAGTTGTTATGTTTCTTATGGAATATTATATATATATAGGTGCGGGTGTTATCATAATAGTTAGTGGTGCTATATATGTATTTCGCATAAAAAAGGGAGATTTTGATTTGTGATAAGGAGGAATTATGAAAAAAATATTTCAAATAATAATAATTACTTTACTGGTATTCTTCACCAAAACTTCTGATTATAAAATATTAGCAAGTAATCCAAGTCCACCAGGTTCCAACATTGGTGCAGGAAGGACAAGCAAGTATGGATCTTGTAATCAAAATGGCAATACTTTTTGTTGGTACCACAGATTCAATACAGGTGGTGAAATAATGCAAGCCATAAGAGTGACTATTGTTGATAAAAATGGTAATCGATTATCAAACACCAAAAGTGTTGATTATATTAAATATGATACT
>DUPI01000056.1 GCA_012838395.1 Mollicutes bacterium | reverse complement strand
GTAGGTAACTTTTATAAAAAGGGTAAAATATGTTTGACGCCTCTAGATTTAAAAGCGTTATATACTTCGCTCTTTTCTTAATTTAGTAATTATAATATATTATATGTAGCATAGGTAGGGATAAAATGAAAAAGAAAAATATTGGTTTTACATTAGTTGAGGTGTTGGGCATTCTTGTTATATTAGGAGCAGTAGCCCTTTTATCATTTCCTGCAGTTGATAGATATTTAAAAAAAGCGAGAGAAGAAATGTATGATACTCATGTTAATAATATTATTTTGAGTGCTAAACATTGGGGATCTGATAACGAGGTATTATTACCTAAAAATAATGGTCAAACAATTGAAATAACATTAGGTTTTTTAATTGATGAGGGATATGTTGATTATAAAATAGTAAATCCTAAAACCAAAAAAACTATGTCTAAACAATCGGCCATTTTGATTACTAAAAATGGAAAAAAATATACTTATGAGTTTATAGAAAAATAATTTTCTAATTTTTCATTTATATATTAATAGATTACGTGTTATAATTATTACGAGGGGATTGCATGAGATTAAGAAAAGTAAAAGGTGCTAAGGAAGTAATACTAAAATCAGATTATGTTATTAATGATCCAAGGTTATTTAAAGGTAAATATAAAAAAATATTTAATAATGAAAATCCTATTCATTTAGAAATAGGAACAGGTAAAGGTAAATTTATTATTGAAAAAGCAATGAATAATCCCAGCATTAATTATATTGGGATTGAAAAATATGATAGTGTGTTAATAAGGGCAATTGAAAAGTTAGAAAACCTTTCAGTTCCCAATCTTCGTTTCATTAATGAAGATGCTATAAATATTGAGTTGTTTTTTGAATCAGAAATAGATTTGATTTATTTAAATTTCTCAGATCCATGGCCTAAAGTAAGACATGCGCATAGACGTTTAACAAGTGATAGATTTTTAAAAAGGTATGAGCCTATCTTTTTAGCTAATCCTCATATTATAATTAAAACTGATAATCAATCATTGTTCGAATATTCTTTAAAAAGTTTAGTAGGTAATGATTATAAAATAATAGATTTATCCCTTGATTTGCACAACTCTGGCATTTCTGATAATATAATGACGGAATACGAAGAAAAGTTTTCGTCTATGGGAGCAACTATATATATGGTTGAAGTAGTGAGGAATAGACATTTAATTGACGAATAATATTAAATATATTTTTGTATTTATAGAAATTTGGTATAATATAAGTACTGGGGTGTAAGATGAAAAAAATTGTGATTATTGTAATTTGTGCAATTTTCTTAAGTGGTTGTACTGTGGTTAGAATTGATACTAAAAGTATCGATAACATCATCAGTGTTGTTTTATCTAAAAATAATAAATTATTTAATCAAATTGGCAAGGGGTATAAATATTACATACCAAGAGGGGTAAACTATTTAGATACAACAGAATTAAATAATAAATTATATTCTAATGGTAATTATTATTATTTATATATAGATGTTATTAGTTACTATCATGGCAAGAAAACAGAATATGAGGTCAATGAAGAAGCTTTTTATTCAAAAGCTATTGATATTAATGGAAAGACTGGATATTTAGAGATTAATAAAGTTTCAGATAAATATTTTGTTGAATTTATGTATAATTATGCTAAAATAGAATCATTAGTAATTAAGAAAGATATAGAAGATGTCGTGCTAGATGCTTCGTATATTTTATCAACAATTAAATTTAATAATAACGTTATCAAGTTAATGTTAAATAGTGAATTTTTTACAAATCGTGAAGAAAATTATGACATTTTTACATCGAAAAAGGAAACTGAAAACTTTTTAAGATATGAAGAAGAAATTATAGATGATGAGGTGAATTAAATGGGATTTCTTAGTAAAATCAAAGACTTGTTTACTGATGTAGTTGAAGAAACTGAACCAATAAAAAAAGAAGTTATTAAAGTTGAAATTGCTTCGCCTAAACAGGAAGAAATAGAACCTAATCCCAATATTAGCGATAGTGATGTGGTTAATAAACCTTTGAAAAATCAAACACCTGTATTTTTTAGTGATAGTGATTTTGAAGATTTAAGGTATAAAGGTATAAAAGGTAATGTATCTTCTAAAACGGGATATCGCTATAATCAACCTAAAGTTAAAAAAACAAAAGAAAAAGAGGAACCAAAAGTTTTTAAACCATCACCGATTATTTCACCTATTTATGGTATTTTAGATAAAAATTATAGTAAAGATGATATATCAGTTAAACCTGTAGTGAAAACTGAAACAACATTATCATCAAAGGAGTTGTCGATTGATTTGGTAAGAAAAAAGGCCTTTGGAACTTTAGAGGAGGATTTAGAAACAGAGTTATTTAATACTAATTCCATTTTATTTAAAGAACCAATTGAAGAACCAATTGAAAACGATTTATTTGAAGAATTAAAGAATAAAGATGAAATATCTAATCATAATAATGATGATGATATTTTTGAAAAATTAACTTTTAATGATGTAACAGTTGATAAAACAATTGAAGAGGTAAAGGAAGAGGAAAACATCATTGCTGAAGAACTTGAAAAAATTTTTGAAGAAGATGATGAGAAACTTACTGAAGGGGATTTATTCGATTTAATTGACTCAATGTACGAAAAGGGGAATGATAATGATGCATAAATGGAATGAAGTTATTTTTCCATTCATATTATATTTTTTATTAATTATACTTATAGTAGCATTAATTGTTTTAATTGTAAGACTTATAAAAACAGTAGGTAAAGTTGATCAAGTAGTTGAGGATGTAAATTACAAAGTTAATAAATTGAATGGTTTGTTTGAAATTGTTGATTATACGACTGATTCATTAGTTTCCTTCAATGATAAAATTGTTAATTTTGTTACTAATGGAATTACTTCGTTTTTTAAAAAACGATTAAATAAAAAAAAGAAAGGGGAAAACAGCGATGAGTAAGAAAAAAGGATTTGGAAGATTTTTAACTGGTGCTTTAGTAGGAGTGGGACTAGGTGTTTTATTTGCTCCGAAAAAAGGTAGTGAGACTCGTAAGGATTTAAAACGAGTAATTGATGATTTTTTAGAGGCTCTTAAGGATATTGACGTGGATGAAGTTCGTGAAAATATTGAAACTAAAATTTTTGAAATTAAAATGGAGTTAGATGACTTAGATAAAGAAAAGGTTTTAAAAATTGCTAAGAAGAAAGCTAATGATATTAGAGATATGGTTGAAGAATTAGTTGAATATTCTGTTGAAAAAGGAACGCCAGTTTTAGAAAATATGGCTAATTCAATTAGAGAAAGTTCAATTAAAGTAACTAAAGAAATTTTAACTAAGCTTGAAAAAGCGAAAAATTAAAATTAATACTAACAAAAGTAGTTATATGATATAAGTAATATTGAATAATAAAAAAGCATAATTTGAATTATGCTTTTTATAATTTAAACTCATTAACTTCAGGTGTTATTTCTTCTAATTCCTTGTTATCCAATTTAGGACCTAAAATACCTGTTAAATTTGATTTAGTAGGGGAAGTGATCATCAATATAGAGACTAAAATAACTAACTATGGAATTAATAATGCCATGATGGAGATAAGTGTTAATATTGAACTTAGTGAACAAGTAATTCTTCCGTTTGTTTCTAAAAAGATTGTTTATAATGTAAACATTCCAATTGTCATTAAACTTATTCAAGGAACTGTGCCAAATTATTATTTCAATGGGCTTTCTAGAAATTCACCAAATGTGTTTATACCTATGGAATAAACTCACCGACTGTGCTATACTAATATTATTAAATAGGAGGGTATTATGTTCAAAAATATTAATAATAAAACAATATATGTAACTCTTGCTGCATTAGGATTATTATTTTTTCTCTTTTTATATACTGATTTTAAAAACAACCCTAAAATTATTAATGGTAGTGAATTTTATATAGCAAGCGATCAATTGGTTGTTAAAATTTATGATCAAGATTTTAAGGAAATTGGCGATATCCCTCGCGGAACGAAAGTAAAGGCACAGCCTAAAAAATTAATTAATAAGGAAACTGATGTAAATTATTATAAAATTAATTACAATAATCAACTTTTTTTAATCGAAGATTCATCATTGGTTTCTAAATTAGAGGAGGTTGTCTTGGAAAAAAAATTATATGTTAGAACCCCTGTTACTGTTTATGCAGATGATCAAACTAGTGCGATTTCATCGATGATAAAAAAAGGTGAAGAAGTCGAAATTTTAGGTTTTGATAAATTAGATAGTGACGGTAAGGTTAATAAATATAAAATTAAGTATGGTGATATTACAGGATATGTATATGGTAAGTACTTAGTTGAAAGTAAAGAACAAGCATTACTAAATTATGATCAAGATGGTGATTATCCAAAACATTTAAGAAGAGTTGATACTCAAGGTGGAGGTTCAGCTGGTAATTTAGATTATTACCCGCGAGAAAAACCTAAATTTGAAGACAATCTTATGCCTGAAGAAGTGCGTGCATTGTATTTAAACAGCGGTGTTATTAACAATGTTGATGAATACATTAAGTTAGCTAAGGAATCTAATATTAATGCTTTAGTAGTTGATATTAAGGATAATACCTCGCCAGCTTATAAATCACCAGTTATGAAAAAGTATTCACCTACTAATTATAAACATGCTTTTAATAGTTTAGAAAATTATAAAAGTGCGATTCAAAAAATAAAGGATGCTGGTCTTTATGTAATCGGTAGAATTACTGTATTTAAAGATTCCTATTTTGTTAAAGATCATCCTGAAAGTGCAATTGTTGATAATAAAACTCGTAAACCTTTTAATCATAATGGTTCATTTTGGCCAAGTGCTTATAACCGTTTAGTTTGGGAGTTTAATGTTGAATTAGCGAAAGAAGCCATAACAGAAATGGGATTTAATGAAATCCAATTTGATTATGTACGCTTTCCCGATCGTACCTATAAATTAGAACAAGATAAAACAATTGACATGAAAAACATTTATAAAGAAGAAAAAGCACAAGCTATTCAAGCATTTTTAATGTATGCAACTGATGAAATCCATCAACTTGATACTTATGTGGCTGCCGATGTTTTTGGAGAATCCGCGCATCCATATGTAACTGGTTATGGACAATATTGGTCAGCAATATCAAATGTTGTTGATGTTATAAGTGCTATGCCGTATCCTGATCATTTTAATGCTAATGAATATGGATTTAAAGAAATTGTTTGGACTGTTCCTTACAAATTATTAAAATTTTGGGCTGGTAATTATGTAGCAATACGTCAAAAGGAAATTCCTAGTCCAGCAATTGCTAGAACATGGATTCAAGCTTATGATGCTATTAGGGCTCCCCGAATTGAATACGATGCTGATAAGGTGGCTGATCAAATCAGAGCTTTATATAAAGAGGGACTTCGTGGTGGATTTATGACTTGGAATGCTAGTTCTAGTTTAAGTAAATATAAAGAACTTTCCCCAGCTTTTAAAAAATCTTATTAAGGGTGGTAATATGAAAAAATATACAATTAATAATAGTGTTTATGAACTAATTGAAGATTATAAAGATGGATTTGATTTAGAATTAGTTAAAGAAAAAATTACTGATTATTTTGATAATTATGATTATATTGTTGGTGATTGGGCCTATGGCAAAGTTCGTCTTAAAGGTTTTTGTAATAAAAAGAATCCAATGTATAAAAAAATAAATTCTTTTGAATTAAAAGATAGCTATATTAAGAATAACTGTGCATATGATTGCAGGTATTTTGTTTTAAAAAAAATAGAAGAAGAGAGCAATTAAAATCTGTTCTCTTTTTTATGTTTTCTTGTTTCAATTATTTTTTGAAACTAGTTTTTTGATTAATAGTTTTATTTTGGGTGGAAAAAGAGTGGGATATTTGGTATAATATTATCGTTAGGAGAGATAATTTGGAACTAAGTGAATTGTTAAGTATTTATAATGATTATCTTGTTAGAATTGATGAATTAAGGGGGTCTCTTTGACATTGATTCTAAAATAAAAAAATTACATGAATTAGAAGAAATCATGAATGCTCCTGATTTTTGGACTGATAGATCTAAAAACGAAGAAATTATTAAAGAAGTTAATAGTTTAAAAAAAACAATCTCTGAGATTAACGATCAAAAAGAAATTATTTCAAATAATTTAGAGTTAATCGAGTTGTTAAAAATAGAATTTGATGACGAAATAAAATTAATGATTGAAAATAGTATTGATGATATTGATAATAATTTATCTAGTTTAGAAACTTTATTATTATTAAATGAACCGTATGATAAGTTTGATGCAATTTTCGAAATACATTCTGGTGCTGGTGGTACTGAGGCTAATGATTGGGCTTTTATGCTTTATCGAATGTATCTTCGCTATTTTGAGAAACAAGGATATCAAATTGAAGTTTTAGCTGAGCAAAAAGGTGATGAGGCTGGTCTTAAAACAGTTTCATTGTTAGTTAAGGGTAATAATGTTTATGGTTATTTGAGAAATGAAATAGGTGTTCATAGGTTGATTAGAATCTCGCCGTTTGATTCCAATTCTCGACGTCATACATCTTTTGCATCAGTTGATGTTACACCATTTTTTAATAATGAAGTAGATATAGAAATTAAAGAATCTGATCTTGTTATTGATGTTTATCGAAGTAGTGGTGCTGGTGGGCAATCAGTTAATACAACTGACAGTGCTGTTAGAATTACTCATATTCCTACTAAAACAGTGGTAACTTGTCAAAATGAGCGAAGCCAAATTCAAAATCGTGAAAAAGCGATGGAAATTTTAAAAAATAAATTGTATAAACTAGAACTTGAAAAACAAGAAAATGAGCTTAAAAAAATAAAAGGTGGACCAATTGATATTAATTTTGGTTCGCAAATTAGAAGTTATATTTTGCATCCTTATTCAATGGTTAAAGATCACAGGACTAATACTGAAACTAGTAATACAACTAAAGTGTTAGATGGTGAGATAGATTTGTTTATAAGTGCTAATTTAAAAAATAAATGATATAAAAGAAAGTGGTGGTATAGTGGATCTGATTAATATACGTAAGGTAAGGAAACAATATAGTACAGGAGTTACAGCTGTATACGATTTAGATTTAAGAATTAAAAAAGGAGAATTTGTCTTTGTTATTGGTCCAACTGGGTGTGGAAAATCTACTTTAATAAAAATGCTTTATAGGGAAGAAAAACCAACTAGTGGTCAAATAATTGTTGGTGGAATTGATGTTGCTAAATTAAGAAATAACAAAGTATATAAACTGCGCAGACAAATTGGTGTTGTTTTTCAAAACTTCCGTTTGTTAGAGCGTTCAACAGTATATGAAAATGTTGCTTTTGCCCTAGAAATTTTTGGTGCCCCTAAGGATGAAATTCATCAAAAGGTAATTAAAGTTTTAGAATTAGTTGGTTTGAAAAATAGAATTAAAAGTTATCCTAATCAATTATCTGGTGGGGAACAGCAAAGGGTGGCCATTGCTAGAGCAATTGTTAATGGACCTAAATTGCTTATTTGTGATGAGCCTACAGGAAATTTAGATGAAGAAACAAGTGCTGAAATAATGGAAGTATTAGAAGAGATTAATAAATTAGGAACTACAATTATTATGGTAACGCACGATCGTAAAATTGTTGAAAGAATGAGAAAGAGAGTTATATTATTAGATGCTGGTCGCTTATTAAAAGATTATGAGAAAGGAACGTATAAAAATGAAGGTATTTAGAATTTTGGGTAGAAACGTAAGAGATGCTTTTAAAAGTGTTTTTAGAAATTTATCTTTATCGATGGCATCGATATCCTCTATAACGATAACCTTATTAGTAGTATCAATTTCTATGGTTCTTTCTTATAACGTTAATAATTTTGCTGGATTAGTAGAAAAAGATGTTACTGTTGTGGTTTTTATTGAAAATGAAGCTACTGATGAAGACATTGAAGAACTTGAACAACAAATAAATAAACTTCAAAATGTTGAAACGTACGAATTTCAATCAAAAGAGGAAATTACAAACGAGATGATGGAAACATCAGATGTATTTAAAAAAATTATGGGTGAGTGGTCATTAGATGAGAGTCCAATTCAACATACATTTTTGGTAAAAGTTTCAAATATTGAAAAAATTGGTGAAACTGCTAATCAGATTAAAGAAATGGAAAGTGTTTCTGTTGTCAAATATGGCGAAGGCATGGTCGAGCAATTAATTAAAGTATTTAAAGTTATTGAAAAAATAAGTATTATTACTGTTATTTCATTAATATTAGTTACAGCATTTCTAATTTCCAATACTATTAAAATTACAATTTTTTCACGAAGAACAGAAATCGGTATTATGCGTTTAGTTGGAGCATCTAATATAAACATTAAAATACCATTTATATTAGAAGGATTATTTTTAGGAATACTGGGATCAATTATTCCGATTGTTGGTACAACTTATGGTTATGTAGCATTATTTAACAATTTTGATGGACAGTTATTTTCACCATTTATTAAGTTAATTAAACCAACACCATTTATATATTATATATCTGGGGTATTAATTTTGATTGGTATTATTGTTGGAATGATTGGTAGTTGGCGAGCTGTTAAAAAACATTTGAAAATATAATTTAATATTAGCAAGTAGTGTTAACTACTTGTTTTTTATAAAGAAAATAAATTGCCATAGAGTAATATCAGTGTTATAATAAATCAAGATAGAGGTATAAGATGGGAAACTATAAAACAGATATTAAATCAGGACTTTCTAATGTGGAAGTTCAAAATAGAATTGATAATAATGAAATTAACTATGATACAGTTGTACCAACTAAAAGTGTTATGAAAATTATTCATAGTAATGTTTTTACTTTATTCAATATTTTAAATTTTGCTCTAGCTCTTGCTGTTTTATTAGTTGGCTCATATAAAAACGTAATGTTTTTAGGAGTTGTTTTCTGTAATACCTTAATTGGAATTATTCAAGAAATAAATGCTAAAAGAATTATTGATAAATTATCATTAATATCAGCTACTAAAACAAAAGTTATTCGCAATAATGAACTTGTTAATATTCCTTTAAATCAAATTGTGGTTGATGATTTAATTGTTTTAAATAGTGGTAATCAAGTAGTGTGTGATTCAATTATTTTAGAGGGCTGCTGTGAAGTTGATGAGTCATTAATTACTGGTGAATCGGATTCTATATATAAACAAATAGGGGATGAACTATTATCGGGAAGTTTTATAATTAGCGGTGAGATTAAAGTTCAAGTAAAACATGTTGGTGTTGATAATTATAGTGCTCAAATAACAAAGGAAGTAAAAACTTTAAAAAATAAAAAATCTTTATTAATGTATTCATTAAATAAAATAATTAAAGCAATTTCCATAGTTATTGTGCCACTTGGGATTGTTTTGTTTTTAAAACAGTTGTCTATTGATAACAATGATATGACTAGAGCCGTTATTAATACAGTTGCGGCTTTAATAGGAATGATTCCCGAAGGATTAGTATTATTAACTAGTACTGTTTTAGCAGTTAGTGTTATTCGTTTATCTAGGTATCGAGTACTTATTCAACAACTTTATAGCGTTGAAACTTTGGCTAGAATTGATACTATATGTCTTGATAAAACGGGGACTTTAACTGATGGGTTAGTCGAGTTTGTTGATTTTATCAAAATTGAAAATGAAGCTAACATTGATAAAATTATATCGGCAATGGCTTCTACTTTGGATTCTAATAATGTAACAGATGCCTTGCGAAAAGTATTCAATTTAGAAAATAATTGGAAGACTAAAAAAGTGATACCATTTTCCTCTTCTAGAAAGTGGTCGGGTGTTAATTTTGATAGTAGAGGAACTTTTGTTATTGGTGCACCTGAATTTGTTTTTAAAGATAATTATGACCAAATAAAAGATATGGTTAATGAGTATTCTACTAATTATCGAGTACTAGTTTTGGCTAAAAGTAATTATGAATTTAAAAAAGAGAAGTTGCCCCAAAATTTAAAACCACTAGGTTTAATATTATTGAGAGACAATATTAGAAAGGAAGCTATTAAAACGCTTCAATATTTTGATGAACAAGGAGTTAATATTAAAATAATTTCTGGCGATAATGTCCAAACTGTTAAAGAAATTGCTAAACGTTTAGGAATGGATATTAATAATAATTATGTGGATGCTTCTTTACTTAAAAGTGATAGTGAATTAGAAGAAGCAGTCCTTAAATATGATGTTTTTGGTCGGGTTAGTCCGTTGCAAAAGAAAAAAATTGTAAAGACTTTACAACTAAATAATCACACAGTAGGTTTTGTTGGTGATGGTGTTAATGATGTTTTAGCTTTAAAAATTGCTGATTGTGGGGTTGCCATGGCTAGTGGTAGTGATGCAGCTAGAAATGTATCAGAATTAATTTTATTAGATTCAAATTTTGATGCTATGCCCTTTGTTGTTAATGAAGGTAGACGAACAATTAATAATATTGAAAGATCAGCAACTTTATTTTTAGTGAAAACAATATATGCAACAGTATTGGCTATTTTATTTTTATTTATCAATCGTCCTTATCCTTTTGAGCCAATTCAATTAAGCTTAACCAGTGTCTTTACTATTGGAATTCCCTCATTTGTTTTAGCAATTGAGCCAAATAAGGAGAGAATTAGTGGGAGCTTTTTAACTAATGTTATTAGTAAAGCGATGCCAACTGCACTCACTAATGTTATTAATGTTATTTTAATTATGATTATTGGTGGGATATTAAATTTATCACTAAAAGAAACATCAACGTTAGCAGTTATTTTAAGTGCTTTTGTTGGTTTTATGTTATTATATAAAATATCAATGCCATTTAACTTAATTAGATTAGGATTAATTGTGTTTGGAATATCAGGATTTTTAGTTGGCATTTTGGGATTACCTGATTTATTTTCATTATCAGATTTAACAATAATTTTGTGGTTAATACTAATATTGTTAATGATTATTTCAGTTATTAATTTTAAATATTTAACTGGTGTATATTATAAATTAAAAAAGAGATATCCTAAATTTTTTAATTAGAAGGGAAGCGAATATGAATAGTTTTTTTGGATTATTATTTACTTTAATTATTGGTTTAGTTATTTTAATAGGAACAGTTGTTGTCAAGTTGACAAAGAATAATGATAAGTTTGTTCATTTTTCAATTAGTATGGCTCTAGGAGTAATCGCATCTTTAGTTATGTTGGAATTATTACCTGAATCAATTGAGTTATTGTTTGAAACTTATAATAGAGAAATTACAATTGTAATGGTTTTTGGATTTTCGGTTTTAGGTCTATTATTATTAATGACACTTGAAAATTTCATTCCTCATCATGGTCATGGTCACGGTGAAGAATTATTTCATTTGGGAATTGTTTCAAGTATTGCCATTATTTTTCATAATCTTATTGAAGGTATGGCAATATATGCTACAGTTACGAATTCCGTATCAATGGGAATTTTAATGGGGATAGGGGTAGGACTTCATAACATTCCTATGGGTATGTTAATTGTCTCAGCGCTTGTTAAAGCTCGAGTTGGCTTTCTTAAAAAGGTAGTTATTTTACTTCCTATTTCAATTTCAACATTCGCTGGTGGAGTGATTATGTATTTTAACAGTGAGATTCTAACTAATACTACTTTATTAGGAATAATTTTATCTATAACTCAAGGTATGCTTGTTTATATAGCTGTGTTTGAATTATTACCACATATAAGACATTGTAATGATAAAAAAAGTAATATTATTGGAATTATTTTAGGAATACTAATTACGGCAACTAGTTTGATTCTATAACCAATAATTGTAAAATTGCTAATTAAAAAGTCATATAACTAAATTTTTTTAAACTTTAGTTTATGACTTTTTTTGTACCATTTATTTCTTTACCCAAACATTCGTTTGTGATACAATTAAAGTGGTGATAATATGAAGAGGATTATAATGCATATTGATGTTAATAATGCTTTTTTATCATGGACGGCAGTTTCTCTTTTAAATCAGGGATTTAAGTATGATATAAGGGATAGTTATGCAGTTATTGGTGGCGACGAAAGTAAGCGTTCAGGGGTTGTTTTAGCTAGATCTAATCCTAGTAAAAAGGTAGGAATAGTTGCAGGTGAGACTTTATATATGGCCCGAAAGAAATGCCCTGTAGTTAAATCATATCCACCTGATTATAAGTTATATGAAGAAATGTCTAATAAGTTATTTAAATTATTAAGTAATTATACTCCTGATATTGAAGTTTATTCGATTGATGAATGCTTTTTAGATTATACAAAAGTAAAAAAATTATATGGTGATGAATTATTGTTTGCTCATAAAATTAAAGAGGAAATAAAAAATAAATTAGGTTTCACAGTTAATATTGGGATTGGTAATAATAAATTTTGTGCGAAGATGGCTTCTGAATTTGAAAAGCCGGATTTAGTTCATACTTTATATATGGAGGAAGTAGAAGCTAAAATGTGGCCCTTACCAATTGAAAAATTATTTGGAGTAGGTCGCAAAACAGCACCTAAAATGCGAGAATTAGGAATTAAGACCATTTATGACTTAGCCCATTTTGATCATCATCAATTATATAAATATTTTAAAAATCAAGCCATTAAATATATTGAAACAGCTAACGGAATTGATGATTCAGAAGTTGTTAGTGATCCTGTCGCACCTAAAGGAATTAGTAATACAGTTACTTTAGAGAGAGATTGTAGTAATAAGCAAACCTTATATAAAGTATTAGATAAGATTGCAGATAATCTTGCTTTTTCACTTCGTAAACAAAATAAATATGCCGGTGTTGTTGCTGTTATTTTACGTGATAAATATTTTAATAACAAAACCCATCAAAGAAAACTTAAAAACGTAACTAATTTATCTTCAGAAATAAGTAAAGTTGCTAAAAGGTTATTTGATACAGCTTGGGATTTAGAACCCATAAGATTAATAGGGATTCGCTTAGATTCCTTAACTGATGAGTGTACTTATCAAGTGTCATTGTTTGAAAATGTCAATGTTCGTGATAAGAATATGAAACTTGAAAAAATAGTAGATAGTATTAATCAAAAATACGGTCAAGAATCGATTAAAAAAGCATCAATAATTAATAAAAAACTAAAATGATGTGATATAATTGTAGGCATAGTAGGGGATGGAATAATGGAAGAAAAAGCAATATATATAAGTATAAAACCGCAATATACAAAGTTAATTGAATCTGGTAGGAAAGATCATGAGTTTAGAAAATATATCCCCAAGAGGTTTATTAATACTTTATATGTTTATGAATCTTCGCCAACTTCGGCATTAAAGTATGTTATTAAATTAAGTGATATTATTCAATCACCTAATCAAATAAGTGATTCGGGGTATGGAAATAATGAATTTAACCAAGGAATAAAAGAGGAGAAATTTGCGTATAAAATTAACAAGGTTTATAAATTAGAACACCCGATACCTCTGGTTGAATTAAAAGAAAAATTTGGTTTTTCACCCCCACAAAGTTATGCTTATGATGACAGATATCCTGAATTAACAGAATACATAAAAACCAAAACTAATCTTATTTTAATTATTAATATTTATAAAAACTAAAATGATATGATATAATTATATGCGTAGTAGGGAGACAGAAAATGAATCAAGAAATTATTAATGAAATTGGACTTAATTTAAAAATTAAAAATAATCAAGTTGAAGAAACATTAAGTTTACTTAGTGAAGGAAATACAATACCTTTTATTGCTAGGTATCGAAAAGAAAAAACTGGTAATCTAGATGAAGAACAAATTCGTGCCATTAGTGAAGTGTATGAATATCAAGTAAATTTGTTTAAGCGAAAGGAAGATGTTATTCGATTAATTGAAGAAAAAGATTTAATGACTGAGGAGCTTCGCTTAGAAATTATGAAGGCTACTAAATTAGTGGAAGTGGAAGATTTATATCGTCCATACAAAGAGAAGAAAAAGACTAAAGCAACTGAAGCTATTAAACAAGGTCTTGAACCACTTGCTAAATTAATTTTAGAATTTCCAACAACAGGAGATATTCAATCACTGGCTAGTCCTTTTTTAACTGAAGTAGTAAAAACAGTTGATGATGCAGTTACTGGTGCTGGTTATATTATTGCTGAAATGATAAGTGATGATGCCCATTATCGTAAATGGGTTAGAATAAATTCTAACATTCATGGATTATTGGTTAGCAAACTAAAAAAGGGTGCCACTGATGAGCAAAAGGTATATGAGATATATTATGATTATAAAGAACGGGTTAAACATATAAAACCTCATCGTGTGTTAGCTATAAATAGAGGAGAAAAGGAAAAAGTTTTAACTGTTAATTTAGAAGTTGATGTTGATCAAATTATTGATTATTTAAATTCTAAAATTATTAAAAACGAAAAATCTTTTGTAACAGAAGATGTTAAAAAATTTATTTTAGATAGTTATAAACGTTTAATTGCCCCTAGTATTGAAAGAGAAATTAGATCAGATTTAACATTAATGGCGGAAGATGTAGCTATCGATAATTTTGGTAAAAACTTAGAAAAATTATTGTTACAACCACCATTAAAAGATAAAATGATTTTGGCGCTAGATCCGGCTTATCGTACCGGGTGTAAATTAGCGGTTATTGATCATACGGGTAAGAAATTAGATATTAAAGTTATTTATCCTCATGAACCAAGATTAGAACGTGATAAAAGTAAACAAGTTATGTTAGATTTAATTAGAAAATATAAGATTGATATTATTGCCATTGGCAATGGAACAGCGTCAAGGGAAAGTGAAGCTTTTGTTGCTGAACTTATTAAGGAAGCAGGTCATAAGGTTGAATACATTATTGTTAGTGAAGCGGGTGCTAGTGTATATTCCGCTAGTAAGTTAGCAGCTGAAGAATTTCCGGATTTACAAGTAGAAGAAAGAAGTGCTATTAGTATTGGACGAAGACTGCAAGATCCCTTATCTGAATTAGTTAAAATAGATCCCAAAAGTATTGGGGTTGGTTTATATCAACATGATGTATCAAATAAAAAATTAACAGAGTCTTTAGATTTTGTTGTTACTAAAACTGTTAATCAAGTTGGTGTTAATCTTAATACAGCTAGTCCTTTTCTTTTAAAATATGTATCAGGAATAAATAAAAGAAATATCGATAAAATTATTGAATATCGTAATATTCATGGTAAAATAATGTCAAGAGAAGAACTGAAAAGGAAAAAATTAATTAGTGATAAGGTTTATGTTCAAGCAGTTGGTTTCTTAAGAATTGTTGATGGAACAAATCCTTTGGATGTTACGGATATTCACCCGGAAAGTTATGATGTTGCCTATCAATTATTAAACGAACTTGAAATGGATGAACATTCAATTGGAAGTGAAGAGTTAATTGAAAAGTTGAGTACAATTAATATTGATGAATATGTCGTAAAATTAAATACAGATAAATATACTTTAAAAGATATTGTAGTCTCACTTAGCAAACCGAATCGTGATCCTCGTGATATGATGGAAAAACCACTACTTAAAAGTGATATCTTAAAACTTGAAGATTTAACGGTGGGAATGCAACTTCAAGGAACAGTTCGAAATGTTGTTGATTTTGGGGCTTTTATTGATATTGGACTTGATAACGACGGGCTTGCCCACATTTCTAAATTGACTGAAAGATATATCAAACATCCAAGTGAAGTTGTAAGTGTTGGTGATATTGTTGATTGTTATGTCGATCAAATTCATATGGATAAGCAGAAAGTTTCTCTTTCACTTATAAAAAACAAATAAGAAGTAAGGTAGGTAGATTTATGAACAAAAAGAAGTTGTTATTGATTGGCTTGCATTTATTAATTATTATCATAGTATTGATTACACATTTTAATGTCTGGTTTCCTAAAAAATGGGATAAAGAAACGGTTACTAAAAAAGAAGAACCACAAAAAGGTGAAGAAGTTTTTAAAAGTAAATATGATTGTAATAAAAATGGTATTGACGATTTTACTGACTTTTTAATTGGTGCCAGAAAGGAAATAGAAATTGGTACTAAATATGTTGAAGATGGTGGTTACTATTTTTCTGACGGTTACCCACCAGAAGGTATTGGAGTTTGTACTGATACTATATGGCGAGCATTTAAGGAAGCTGGATATATTTTAAAAGATATGGTTAATGAAGATATTGCTAACAATTTAAGTGCATACCCAGATCCATCTTCTAGACCAGATGGACCAGATTCAATTGTTGATTTTAGACGTGTTCAAAATTTAAAAGTTTTTTTTGATCGACATGCCAGCTCATTAACATTAGACCCCTATAAAAAGGACGAGTGGAAACCAGGTGATATTGTTATCTTTGGTGCGACATATGCTCATATAGGTATTATTTCTGATAAATTAAATGATGAGGGCATTCCTTATTTGATTCATAATTCAGATGAGTTTCCGGGGGAACAAGATATTTTGATTTATCGCTATGAAAAGGATGGTATTACTGGTCATTATCGCTTTGATAATCCGGGGAATAGTTGTAAATATTAATAAGAATACTAAATGTATTCTTCCTTTTATGTAATCATTAGAAAGTAGTGTAAAGATGAAGAAAATTTTAATAATATTTGTTGCCTTATTTATGATGATTTTTAATGTAAATGCTTTAGAAATAACAAGTGAACATGCAGTAATGTATAATTTAAATGATAATAAAATTGTTTATGAAAAAAACAAAGATGAAATAACTAGTATTGCAAGTTTAACTAAAATAATGACGACATTAGTTGCTATTGAGCAAATTGCTGACATTAATAAAACTGTTGTTTTAAATAATAGCATGTTTGAAGGTTTATATGAGGCTGAGGCTGCTGTAATCGGGCTTAAGGATGGCCAAGTTTTAACATATGAAGATTTATTATATGGTACCTTTATTTCTAGTGGTGCGGATGCTACTAGGGCTTTAACTATTAGTTTAGCTGGAAGTGAGACTAATTTTGTTAAACTTATGAATGATAAAGCAAAAGAGTTAGGGCTTGTGAACACTAAATATATTAATGCTACCGGACTTGATGAAATAGGTCAAATATCAACAGTTGATGAAGTAGCTCGATTATTAAAAGTGGCATTAGAAAACAAACTTTTTAAAACCATTTTTGAAAGTAGATCTTACACTCTTAGTGATGATTCAATGACAATCTACAGTACGCTTAGTAATACATCAATAAGGTATGGTCTTAATATAAACAGTGTAGTTGGTGCTAAAACGGGTTATACCGATGATGCTGGTTTTTGTCTAGCCAGTGTCGGCCATGATAAAACTAATGATATTAAATATTTATTAGTAACAACTAAAGCTCCTATTTCTTTTGAAAAAGCCAATCATTTAGAGGATGCAATTGAAGTGTATGATTACTATTTTAATAATTATAAATATTATAATTTAGTTGATAAAGATGCTAAGTTACTTACGTTTGATACAAAATATAGCAAACTAAAAAACGTTAGTTTTAAAGCTCCGTATGATGTGAAGTATTATTCAGATAGCTCTTTTAATAAGGAACAGGTAAGATTAAAATACAATGGTCCTGATGTATTAAAACCATTTACCAAAGTAGGCAAAGAAATAGGTACTCTTGATATAATGTATGGGGATCAAAAAGTTAATACCATAAGTGTTACTTTACAAGAAAAAGTTCCGTTTTCTATTATTCAGTTTTTAAAATCAAATATTGTAATAATAATTTTAATAATTATTTTAGGGAGAATAATAAAAAAGAGAAAAAGAAAAAAGAAAACAATTAAAAGATATAATCGTAGATATAGAAAAAAATAGTTTAAAATAAAATCATGGAATTTATATAAGTAATTTACGTGATTTTTTTTATAAAAAATGTTATACTGTATAAGCGTATATTAATGAGGTGGAAAAATGATTTCAGTTATTGATTTAAGTTTGATATTTCCTGATAAAAAATTATTTGAAAATATAAACGTAAAATTCATACCAGGTAATTGTTATGGAGTGATTGGTGCAAATGGTGCAGGTAAATCAACATTTCTGAGGATTTTATCCGGTGAATTAGATTCAACAAGCGGAGAAGTATCTATTGAACCTAATCGTCGAATGGCGGTTTTAAAACAGAATCACTATGAATTTGATGAGTATCAAGTAATTGAGACTGTAATAATGGGGCATAAACGTCTTTATGAAGTAATGAAAGAAAAAGAAGCTATTTATAATAAAGAAGAATTTACAGAAGAAGATGGAATAAAAGCAGGAGAGTTAGAGGCGGAATTTGCTGATTTAAATGGTTGGGAAGCTGAAGCCGAAGCAAGTCGTTTGTTAAATAATTTAGGAATTGATGTTTCTTTGTTTGATAAAAAAATGAGTGAAGTTGCTGGTAAGGATAAAGTTAAAATCTTACTAGCTCAAGCTTTATTTGCCAACCCTGATATTTTAATTATGGATGAACCAACTAATGATTTGGATTTTAAGGCTATTTCTTGGTTAGAAGATTTTTTAATTGATTATGATAAGACCGTTATTGTGGTCTCGCATGATCGTCACTTTTTAAATAAAGTTTGTACTCATATGTTAGATATTGATTACGGGACTGCTAAATTATATCCTGGTAATTATGATTTTTGGTATCAATCAAGTCAATTAGCGCTTCAATTAGCTAAAGATGCTAATAAGAAAAAGGAAAAGAAAATTCAAGAACTTGAGGCTTTTATTGCAAGATTTAGTGCCAATGCATCAAAATCTAAGCAAGCTACTTCTCGAAAGAAAAGTCTTGAAAAAATTGTATTAGAAGATATTAAACCATCAAGTAGAAAATATCCGTATATTGGATTTACTTTGAATAGGGAATTAGGTAAGGATATATTAACCGTTGAAAATTTATGCAAAACAATTAACGGGGAACTTATATTAAACAATGTAACCTTCACTATTAATAGAAATGATAAGGTAATTGTCTTAGGAGAAGACGAAATGGCCAAGACAATTTTATTTAAAATTTTAGCAGGTGAAATGGAAGCTGATTCAGGAACTATAAGATGGGGAACAACAGTTGAATATGATTATTTACCGCAAGATAACTCTCAATATTTTGAAAATAACAGTTCTAATTTAATTGAATGGTTAGCTGAATATTCAAAAGATCAATCAGAAAGTTTTATTCGTGGCTTTTTAGGGAGAATGTTATTTTCCGGTGATCAACCATTAAAAAAGGTGAGTGTTTTATCTGGTGGTGAAAAGGTAAGGTGTATGTTTTCTAAACTTATGGTTAAGGGGTCAAACTTCTTGATTTTAGATCAACCAACAAACCATTTAGACTTAGAATCAATTCAAGCTGTTAATGATGGGTTAGTTGATTATCGTGGTTCAATTATTTTCACATCTCACGATCATAGTTTTATTGATAGTATTGCTAATAAAATTGTAGAAATTACTCCAAGTGGTGCCTTTAGTGTTTCGATGAGTTTTAGTGAATTTTTAGAAGATGAAAAAGTTCAAAAGAGAATTGCTAAAATGTATAAAGCGAAATAATGTAAAATTAAAAGGAGATATTTGTCAATTTATGATTAACCTCTTTTTTTTTATAGTTAAAAAGGGTATAATGATATTAGAATGGAGGGAAACAATATGACCAGAGGCGTGAAAATACCTAAGTGCAAAAAAGATTCTATTACTGAAAAAATTATTAAATATTCCAAACCAAAGTTTGTTTATATACCACTTATTTGTCAAAATGATATAAATATCACCGTCTTAGTAAAGAGTGGAGATTATGTTTGTAAAGGTGATGTTATTGCTAGAAAAAGAGGTAATTTTAGAATACCTATTCACGCTAGTGTCAGTGGAAAGGTAACCTCTATTATTGAAAAACCATATTTAAATGGTAGCTTAGTAAAATGTGTTGTTATTGAAAATGATTTCAAAGAGAAAATATCTTCTAAAATAGTACCTAGAAAACATATAAATGATTACACTAAAGAAGAATTTATTGATAAAATTAGAGACGCCGGTATTGTTGGTTTAGGTGGTGGAGGTTTTCCTACATTTGCTAAATATGATACTGATTCTAAAATAAAAACTTTAATTGTTAATGCTATAGAATGTGAACCTTATATTGCGGCTGATTATATGTTGCTTCAAGAAAAGTGTGAGGAAATATTAGAAGCTATTGATGCGATCATTGAAATAAATGATATACCAGAAGCAATTATTGCGATTAATCGAGGAAATACTAAAACGAGAGAAATTATTAATACCTTTATTGGTACCTATTTAAAAATAAAATTAGTTGAAGTTCCAAACCTTTATCCAATGGGATGGGAAAGAACCCTTATTAAAGAAATAAAAGGTATTACTTATAATCATATTCCTGCAGAACAAGGAATTATCGTTAATAATGTTTCAACAATCTATGCAGTATATGAAGCTTTAAAATATGATAAACCATTAATTGAAAGAGTTATAACCATTACAGGTGAAATGATAAAAGAACCTCAAAATATTTTAGTAAGAACCGGTACACCGGTTAAGGAAATAATTGAGAGTATAGGTGGCTACAAACGATTTAAAGATATTTATTTAATAGCAGGTGGTCCAATGATGGGAGCCGCAATGGATTCGGATGAATTAGTAAGCTCACCAAATTTAACAGGAATTGTTGTTAACCGAAATAACGTAAAACAAGAAGCTATTGAATGTTTAAGATGTGGTAAATGTGTTAATGTTTGTCCAGCTAAATTATCGCCTGTTTTAATTATGAATGGTTTAGAATCTCCAGAAAAACTAAAACATTTAAGACCAGAAAAATGTGTTGAATGTGGATTATGTTCATATATTTGTCCTTCTAAAATAAAGGTTCGAGATTTTGTTATTGAAGCAAAAAATGTAAATAGGAAAGAAAGGTGATAATGTGAAAAACTTTCATTTAAATAGTGGACCATTTGTTCAAGATAAAAATAGTACTCAAAAAATAATGCGCCATTTACTAATATCATTATTACCAATTATATTATTTAGTTTATTTAAAAATGGAATATTACCATTTCTAAATAATAAAGTTACTGTTTTAGGAATGTTATATCCATTAATTTTTATTCTTTTAGGTCCAATTTTTACATTTTTAATTGAGTTGATATATGTTAAAATATTTTTGAAAAAAGAAGACCAAGACTTAAAGAAATATATGAAATCATCCTTCAGTATTTTTCCAGGTTTATTTCTAGCACTAGTTCTACCAATTAATACACCAATTTCAGTATTGTTTTTTGGTTCAATTATGGCAACTGTTGTTGGAAAAATGTTATTTGGGGGCTTTGGTAATAATGTCTTTAATCCAGCTTTAATTGGTTATTTGTTTATTATGTTAATTTATGGACCAATGATTGCTGAACTTGGTGGCTATTTAAATGCTTTGGAAATGGATGCTTTTACAACAGCAACACCTTTGTCTAATATTGCTACAACTCAAGGTATTGGAACTTATGATACTCTTGTAAAGCCATACGGTAGTTTATTTAATTTCTTTATTGGAACAATTTCTGGTTCTATTGGAGAAACAAGTACTGTTTTAATGATTTTTGCTTTTATCTACTTAGTATTTTTTAAAGTTATTAAGTGGAAAATTCCTGTTATCTATATTGCTACTGTTTTTGGAATGACATATGTAATTGGTACTTTTAATGATTTAGGAATTTGGTATCCCTTATTTCAAATTATGAGTGGGGGATTAATGTTTGGTGCGATTTTTATGGCAACCGATCCAGTTACTAGTCCTACAACTCCAATTGGTCAAGTAATATATGGCTTGTTTTTAGGTATATTAACTGTAATAATTAGATACCTTACCCCTTATCCTGAGGGTGTTATGACAAGTATTTTAACCTTAAACATGGCGGTTTTTATTATTGATAAAATAGGTTCAAGATCAAGATTTAATTTTAATAAATCAGTTGCTAGTTTTTTAGTTGCATGGATTTTAATCTTGAGTTTAAGTTTATATATTGGTCAAAGTTATAAATTGGATGTTAATAAAGGTGATTCAGGATTTAATATTGTTGAAAAAGAAGTAAAAGGTGATACAGCAACTTATCTTGTTACTCAAAAAGGGTTTAGTGGAAATATTAAAGCTCAAGTGATTATTTCTGATGACATTGTTAAGAGTATTGATATTTTAGAAATTAATGATGATTATTATCCGAGAATTACCCAAGAAAACTATGTTGAAAGTTTAATTTTAGGTCAATTAAAAATTGAAAATGTTGATACTATTAGTGGAGCTACAATAACATCTGCAGCTATCAAAAATATGATGATTAATGTATTAAAGGATTATCGAGGTGAATAGATGACTAAAAAACGAATAATAAGCATTTTAGTTATTACTTTAACCGCTCTTATTTGTTCAACTATTGTCTATGTGTTATATAATATGACTAACTAGAAGGGAGTTAATATGAAAACAATAAAAAACGGAATTTTTAATGAAAATCCAACCTTTATATTAATGCTTGGATTGTGTCCAACATTGGCAGTAACTACCACTTTTGAAGGTGCTTATATTATGGGATTATGTGTTCTTATTGTGTTATTAATTACAAACTTTATCGTATCAATTATTAAAAATATTGTTCCTGATAATGTTAGAACACCAGTCTATATTTTACTTATTACAACTTCGGTTACTGCTTTGGAATTGATACTTAAAAAATATGTTCCAGCCCTACATGAAACATTAGGAATATATTTACCGCTAATTGCTGTTAACTGTCTTGTTTTAGGACGGGCTTTATCAGTTGCTTCTGTATCATCTGTTAAAAAGAGTGTTCTTGATGCAATTGGGATTGGCTTAGGGTTTACTTTATCCTTAATGTTAATCGGTTTAGTTCGTGAAGTATTAGGGTCAAATATGATTACTGTAATGGATGGAATTAGTTCGTTTACTGGTTACCGTGCTGTGTATCAAGTTTTACCTAATACGAAAATTTTACCGATTACGGTGTTTCGTGAACCAGCTGGAGCTTTCTTAACTTTAGGACTACTCTTAGCATTCTTTAACTTTTTGAAAGATAGAAGGAGTGATGTTAAGTGACTTTACTTCAACTTTTTATAACAAGTATGTTAACAGAAAATATTATTTTAACGAAGTTTTTAGGAATCTGTCCCTTTATTGGTACTTCTAAACGAGAAACTAGTGCCTTGGGAATGGGAGTATCAGTTACCATTGTTATGGTTTTATCGAGTATAATTACATATTTAATATATAATTATGTTTTAATACCCACTAACACTACTTATTTGCGAACCTTGTTATTTATATTAGTTATTTCATCAATGGTTCAAATGTCAGAAGTTATTATTAAAAATCATTTTCCAAAATTAAATCAATTATTGGGACTATATCTACCTTTAATTGCCACCAACTGTGCGATTTTAGGAACCACTTTATTAAATGTAAATAATGATTATACTTTTATCCAAATGTTGGTTTTTACATTAGGTAGTGGTTTAGGTTTTACTTTAATAATTTATATTTTTTCAACGATTAGAGAAAGAATGGAATTTGCTAGAATCCCTAAATGTTTTAGAGGAGCTCCCATCGCTCTTATAACAGCGTCAATAATGGCCCTTGTTTTTAGTAGGTACTTTGGTTAATGGCGTATATAATTTTGATCTTATTAAGTATTTTAACTATTTATTTATATAGTAAAAATGATAATTGTTCAAAAAATGCTTGTGGAAATTGTAAGGGGTGTTACAAATGATTGGAATATTAATTATGACAGTTTCGGCATTTGTTCTAGGAATTATTTTAGCTATAGTTGAATATAAGTTTGGAAATGAAATAGACTTAGAAAAAGAATATGAAAAATTGCTTCCTAATTATAATTGTGGTGTATGTGGTTATAACACTTGTAAGGGTATGAGTACTGCTATGATGGAAGACCCGATAAATTATAAAAAGTGCAAACCTCTGCGCGGTGAGAAATTAAAAGAAATGGAAGCATATTTGAGAAAAAATAAATTGATTGATTAATTATGAAGGATTAAAGTGTGTCTTTAATCTTTTTATATTATTTAATTGATAAGGACAGTCCTTTATATCGAGGACTATAGTATAATATATATATTAGACATACAACAAAGAATATGTTAAATATGTAATTATATAAATGAATGGAGGAATACGATGAAAGTTTGTGTAATAGGGGGAGCGGGTTACATTGGTAGTCATGCGGTATATGAATTATT
>DUPI01000055.1 GCA_012838395.1 Mollicutes bacterium | reverse complement strand
GAATTATAACAACTGAGAATAATTTAAATGTTGTATTTAGACCGATTTCGTTAAGTAATCCATTCCCAGGGATTGATGGAAAAGGTAGAACCCCTGGTTCAAATTGGAAAAATCATTTATCTGTTATTACTAATAATCGCAGTTTAAGTGACCCAGAAAGAATATTTTTTGATAGAGAACCAATGTATCAAATTACTTTAACCCCACAATTAATAAGAAATATTAGAGATTACAATAGAAAACAAGTGGGTGGTTATGGTGATTTCAATCTAACTTGTAAAGATGGTACAGGTCGTGAATGTCGCAGTAAATTTATTAGGGATGCTTATCGAAGTTATTTTTCTGGATGTGGTATCAATAATAATTGGAAGGCGTGTTCATAACTATGGATATATATAAGGAGGAATAAAGATGCAGGAATCATTTTGGGGGTCATTTGTTGTTGGATTAGGAATTACTGTTATTATTTTCATATATGTTTTTCAGTCAATAACTAATACCAGCGAGCATAATTATAACTTATTGAAAGAAACCACTGAAGCAGCAATGATTGATGCGGTTGATTTAGCAGTTTATCGAGAAAGTCAAGTTATTAGAATTGATCGTGAAAAATTTGTTGAAAACTTCGTTAGACGATTTGCAGAAAATGCCTCACTCTCAAGAACATACGTTGTGAAGGTGTTTGATGTTAACGAAACACCACCTAAAGTTAGTTTGGAAATTTCTACTGTTGAAAAAGCAAATGTTGATACAGGAAATACCGGAACAGAAATTGTTGAATTTGATATTGTTAATAGAATAAGTGCGATATTAGAAACGCCATATTAAGAAAGGAAGGATATAAATGAATAATATTATTGTTACACTAAAAAGATTTTTTAAAAACAAGAATACAGTTACAATTATAGGAGTTATTCTCATCATAGCAATATTATACTTTTCGTATAATGGTCAAATAGAAAAACAAGTAAGACCTGTTAGAGGTGTTCCGATGGCTAATCAAGTAATTCAACCAAGAACTTTAATTACCGAGGAAATGATTGATTATGTAGACATCGCGCCTATTGTTTTACAGGAAAATGTGTTATTAACTAGTAATGTAGTAGTTGGTAAATATACTAATCATAATACAGTAATACCCAAAGGTAGTCTATTTTATACTGATGTTTTGGTAACAAAGGATGAACTTCCAGATTCAGCTTTTGAAAAAATAAAGGAAGGGGAAGTTGTTGTTAAGTTGCCGGTTAATATTGAAACTACTTACGGTAACTCGATTTTCCCAGGAAATAAAATTGACATATATATGAAAGCTGAAACAGTTGATGGACAAATAATGGTTGGTAAGTTATTTGAAAACATTGAAGTAATTGCTGTTAAAGATAATTTAGGAAATCATGTTTTTGAAAATACAGAAGATAATCGTGAGCCTTCGATATTAATTTTTGGATTAAAACCTAAATTAAATATTTTGTTATTAAAGGCTACTTACCTTCGTGCTCTTGATGTTGAATTATTTCCAGTGCCACACGGTGGTAGTGTAGTTAAACCAGGTGAAACTCAAATTGCGTCACAAAACTTAGAAGAATTTATTACAGCGTATACAGTTCCGAATGATGAGATAATTGAAGCTGAAAATGAGTTGAATGAAAATAATAATGCTGAAGCAACAGAGGAAACTGGAGATTAAATATGAATGATAATATGTTTTCTCAAATTGATTTTGGACCATTAAAAGAATATTTAGAAAATGATGATATTACAGATATTTCTTATAGTAATGGCGGTCAAGTATGGTTGAAAACTTTATCACGTGGAATTTATAGAATTGAGAATCCAGCAATTAATAATGATTTGATAAAAAAGTTGGCTTTTCAATGTTCTAATGTTATGGGAAAAACATTTAATATGGCCCATCCCTTTCTTGATGCTGAAGGTTCGGAACTGCGTTTAAACTTTATTCATGATTCGATTGCTAGAAATGGAATTGCTGTGGTTTTTCGTAAGACACCAGCAAAAATCAGACTGGTAAAGGAAAAAATATTAGATGAAAAATACATTACCCTAGACATTCATAATTTTTTAGAAAAGTGTGTTCAAGGACATTGTAACATTATGGTTTGTGGGGAAACAGGATCAGGTAAGACGGAACTTGTTAAATATTTAGCATCTAAGACTGCTGAAAATGAAAAAATAATTACTATTGAAGATACTTTGGAATTACACCTGGATCGTATTTTTCCTCATCGTGATATTGTAGCAATGAAAACCAATAATATAGCGTCTTATTCAGATGTCCTTGTTACTTGTATGCGTCAAAATCCTAAATGGATATTATTATCTGAGGTTCGTAGTGCAGAAGCCGTAATGGCGGTTCGAAACTCAATTTCATCTGGACACTATATTTTATCAACAATTCATGCTGATAAAGCGTCATCAATTCCAAGTCGTATGTATAGTTTGCTTGAAACAAATCAAGATATTGAACAATTTTTAAAATCAATTTACCGATACATTCAATTAGGTATATATGTTAGAGGTTATCAAGATAAGGAAACAAAACGTTTTATTCGAGAAATTGCAGAAGTTACAGAGTTTTATGTAACTCCTGATAACGAAGCGAAACATAATACTATATATCGAAAGCTAGCGGATGGACGGGTTGTTAGAAATGCACCAAGCCCTTACTTAATTGAATATTTAGAAATACAAGGTGTTTTTCTTGAAAAAGAACTTGTTGAAGCTATGTCTAAAAAAGAAGAAGTTGAAAAAAATGAAGAAAATAATATTTTTGCTGATGATGTGGAAGTGTTATTTGAGTAAAGGAGGTCTAATATGGGAACGGGAATCACCTTTATATTAATTGGGTTTATATTCGTATTTATTATTGCTTTTCGAAGAAATAAAGACGAAACTGTATATAAATATATAACGAGAAATATCTCCGTTATTTATGATAAATATGCCCCATACTCTTATAAAATGGTAAGAGAAAAGGTTGTTGAATTAGGACAAGAATATACACCAAGACAGTATGCATTACAGATAGGGATATTTTCTGTTGGATCCTTTTTAATATCATATATGTATTTTTACAGTCTTATTATTTCGATAATATACTCTTTATTGTCACTTACAATCGTTCCGTATTTAACATATTTAAGATGTAAAAGAATTTATAGTGAGTTTATTTTTGAGCAAATTCAAGTGTATACAACCAATGTTATTATGGAGTTTGCTTCAACAGAGTCATTTGTTAAAGCTTTAGAAGGAGTATACGAATCTGGAGTTTTAGAAGATCCTGTTTCATCAGATGTTAAAACAATGATTGATTTAGCGTATCAAAATGGAACTATCACTGAATCATTATCTTATATGAATAGTAAGTACGATTACTACATCGTTAAAAATATGCATCAATTGTTCTTGCAGATTACTAATGAAGGATCAAGGGATGCTGGTGCTTCATTAGAGAGTATGTCACTAGATATAGATATGCTTGTTGAAAACGTTTATCGAGATAGAATTGATCGTGCTAATTTCCATAAAAAATTTATTCAATTTGGAATTGTTTTATATTTAATGGTTATGATGGTTCAATTTTTATTAGGTGTTGAAACATATATTAAAATGTTAGATAACATATTAGTTCAATTGTTACTCCATTTAATTGTTTTTGTAAACACATACTTCCTATTAAATGGAGAAAAATATTATAATGAGAATGTGGGTGCTGAATAATGGAGTTTATAGTTATTGCTGCCATCATTATATATATATTAGAAGTAAATAAACAATTAAGTACTAAAAAGTTTATCGATGATACAGAACCTTATTTTGGATTTCTAATGGAGGAAGATTATGAGTTTTTAGCAACGGTAAAACATGGATCTGAAGTTGATATTAATCAACTCTATAAAAAGAGAGTTAGAGATGGACTTTTAACAGTTATTATAATGGTATTTATCTTTTTATCAAAACTTAATTTTATATCAGTTATAGCTTGTTTTATTGTTGGATATCTTGTCTTTAAATTTCCATATACCCAATTAAAAAGATATTATAAAAGTAATTTACATCATATTAATTTGATGTTACCTTATTATTTGAAAAGTTTGGAAATTTTAATTCAACATTATACTGTACCAGTTGCTCTTACTAGATCAATTAAAACAGCGCCAGATATTTTCAAGCCAGGTCTTGAGAGATTGATTAATAAAATTGATGGAGGAGACTCTACCGTTGAGCCGTATATGGATTTTGCTAAAGAGTATCCGGTTAGAGATTCAATGCGTATGATGCGTTTGTTATATCGTCTTGGATTAGGTTCTCAAGAAAATAAGCAAGAACAATTAATGATGTTTTCTAGAACAGTGTCCGCTTTACAAAATAAATCTAGAGAACAAAAGTATAAAGAACGTTTAGAAACAATGGAAAATAAAACGATGATGATGTTAGGGGCAACTGGTGGCGGAATACTATTGCTGCTATTATTGTCAATGATGATGATGATGCAAATCTAAAGATTGCTTTTGCCAATATTTATATGATATAATTAAACCAAATAAGGAATAGGTGGTGAAAAAGTGAAAGAAGCGTCAGGTGAAGCGAACTTAACAGTAATCGCAATTATTCTAATTGGTGTAATTGCTGCTGTTGTTACGCCGTTAATTACAAACATGATGAATACTACTCAAAAACGTACATGTTGCCATAATAATGGTGGTACTTGGACCAATGGTAGATGTGTTGGTGCGAGCGACAAGTGTTCTTAATAAAAGTTGAGGTGATAGCTTATGAGGGAAAGTCTTGGTAGTGCATTTATGTATAACATAATAATTATCTTTTTATTAGTAGTTTTTGCAATGATATCAGGAACCTTAAGTTATTACAAAGCCTTTAAAGTAAACACTTTTATTACAGATGCCATAGAAAAATTTGAAGGCTATAACCATTTGTCTGTTGCTGAGATAGATCGCTCACTAAGAACTATAGGTTATAGTCTTGATTCATCATTTAAATGCCCTAGACGAAGAGGTGTAGAACCTATTACTAAACCGTCTGGGGTGAATCATCGTTATTGTGTTTATCTATACGATGAAGGCTTAGGATACAGAACATACGGGGTTGTTAGTTATATCAACTTAGATATACCTGTAATTGGTCAACTTGTAAGGGTTCCTATTTATTCTCAAACTTTAAGACTGTATGATTTTAAATAATTAGATTGGAAGTGTTTAATAGTGAAAGAATCAATTAATAATGCTTTTCTTTTTAATTTAGTTTTAATCTTTTTTGCAATTATGCTTGCGATGTTAATAGGTTCCTTAAGTTATTCAAAAGCTTATAGGGTAAAAAATCGTTTGATTGGAATTTTAGAAAAACATAAAGTTTATGACTATAATGCCAAACAAGAAATTGAAAGTAACCTTAAAGATATAGGTTATAAATCTAATCCTCGTGGTGGCTCAACGTGTCCGGCCAGAAGAGGGACCTTACTTCAACCGCATACTACCAATTATCGTTATTGTATTTATGAAAATGATGAAGCTAAGGGCTACTCTTACACAGTGGTTGTATTTATGTATTTTGAAATACCGATTATTGGAGGATTTTTAGAGTTTCCTGTTTCTGGTGATACAAAAGTTATTTATGATTTATAGATAAAGGGGTGAAAAAAGTGAACGTAATTATTACCAATAGATATAAATCAATGATTCAAAATCTAGACATTGATATTATTAAAGAGATGAATGGTGAATTCGAAGTAGACGAAATAATTTCATCTTTTAAAAATTTCTTTTTCCAAAGAATGATTTTGGACATAACTGCTATTAAGAACTATAATGATATTAAAAACCTGCAAAAACTTTCAATTTCATTAGACATGGACAAATTGATTTTGTTATTAGATAATACACCCGAAAGTTCATCCAGAGAGTATCAATCCAATTTAATATCAATAGGTATTTATAATTTCACCCGAAATGTTGAAGGAATAAAGTATCTTTATAATAATCCAAATAGTTATCGTGATGTGGCTCATATTCATCAAATTGCCCCAACTAATTTAGAGGCTGAAGCACCGTCTATTACTGTGCCTAATCTTGGTCCAAGGATTATTGGAGTGAAAAATGTCACTGCTCAGTCTGGAGCAACAACATTAATTTATATGATGAAAAAACAATTACAAAAAAATTATCGTGTCATTGCTTTAGAAGTAAATAAGCGTGATTTTACTTTCTTTAAAGATCGTGAATTAATATCGACAAACGATTCTGCAATTAACACTCTTATAAGTAAACATCATGATGCTGAAGCTATATTGATAGATATTAACGACAGTACTATAGCAGAGAGTTTATGTCATGACATTGTTTATTTAATTGAACCATCAGTTATAAAATTAAATAAATTTATGTTAGTGAATAGTAAAAAATTAGATAAATTAAAAAATAAAATGGTTATTTTAAATCAAAGTATGCTTAGTTCAAAGGATGTACTTGATTTTGAATATGAATCCAAATTAAAAATATTCTTTAATATGCCGCCGCTTGATGAAAGGCAAACGGATATTCAAGTTTTGAATTCTTTTTTAACAAGATTAGGGTTTGATCGTCAAAAAACGGAAGAAATGGAAAAAAAGAATAGAATATTGGGATTATTTAACATATGATATTGACATGTTTAAGAAAATAATGTACTATATTGTTAGTTAGGGAGGTTATGACTATGATTATGATTTTAGCTCAAACATTCAGTTGTGTAGGTATTGATATTCCGACTGTTTTTGCAGATATTACTAATACTATTATTAATTTAATAAAAATTGCTATTCCTGTTCTATTGGTGATTTTTGGAATGCTTGATTTAGGTAAAGCTGTAATGGCTCAAAAGGAAGATGAAATCAAGAAGGGACAACAAACATTTTTGAAAAGAGTGCTTGCTGCTGTGATAGTGTTTTTTGTTGTTTTTATAGTTCAATTTGTTATAGGAATAGTTTCTGGTGATGAAGAAACAACTATTTGGAATTGTGCAGATAAGTTTATAAATGGTTCTGATTGATAATAAAAATTAGTAAATAAAAATATAAGAGAACGTCTGTTTTGAAGACGTTTTTTTGTGGGTGTTAATAAGAAATTGTGACTTGAAAATAATAAGATATGACAGAAAAAATCCTGGAAT
>DUPI01000054.1 GCA_012838395.1 Mollicutes bacterium | reverse complement strand
GTTTTTTATTGACAACTAATTTAAAATATATTATAATAAATTCGACTTTCAGTCGAAAGGAGAGGAAAGTTATGAAAAAAAATGAAAGAAAGCAAGAATTGTTAAAGATTGCTTATAATATGTTTTTAACCAAAGGATATGATAATACTAGTATTGATGACATTATAAATGAAGCTCAAATTGCAAAAGGTACTTATTATTATTATTTTGAAAGCAAAGAAGCTACTTTAGAAGAAGTAATTAATATGATGATTAATGAGGAAATTGAAATAGCTAAAAATTTTTTAAATATGCCTATTTCTATTCCTGAAAAATTAGTTGGAATTATCACTTCATTAAGACCAAAAATGAATGAAGAAGAAATACAAAATACATTAAATAAAAAAGAAAATATTGTTATGCACGAAAAAATAAATAACCGTGTTATAGAAGAGGCAATTCCTTTATTAGAACAAGTTATTATAGAAGGCATTGAAAAGAATATATTTAAATGTAATCATATAAAAGAAAGATTAAGAATGTTATTAATAATGAGTAATGAATTATTTGATAATAATAATTTTAACTTAAATAATATAGAAGTATTTATAGATACTGCTGAAAAAATGTTAGGAGCAAAAGAAGGTACTTTAGAATTTATAAAAATGTTAATAGGAGGTCAAAATGAAAACAATAATAAGTGCTAAAAATTTAGTAAAAAATTTTTCGAATAATGGTGTAACACAAACGATAATTGATAATTTAGATTTAGAAATATATGAAAATGATTTTACAATAATTATGGGGTCTTCTGGTGCAGGAAAATCAACGTTGATGTACTGTCTATCAGGAATGGATATGCCAACAAGTGGAAGTGTTAAATTTTGCAGTAAAGATATTACTAAAATGAATGCTGATAAATTAGCCGTATTTAGAAGAAAAAATTGTGGATTTGTATTTCAACAAATTTATATGTTAGATAAAATGAGTTTATTAGATAATGCATTAACGTCTGGGCTATTAGTAAATAAAAATAAAAAAGAAGTAATAAAAAGAGCAAAAGAATTATTTAATAAAGTAAACCTTTCAGAAACAACAATAAGAAAAACAGTAAATCAAGTTTCAGGAGGCGAAGCACAAAGAGCAGGTATAGTAAGAGCAGCTATAAATAAACCTGTGTGTCTTTTTGCGGATGAACCAACGGGTGCTTTAAACTCTGAAAATTCAAAAGCAGTGCTTGATGTATTTACAAATTTAAATAATGATGGACAAAGTATTATTATGGTTACCCACGATAAAAAAAGTGCAATTCGAGGTAATAGAATTATATATTTAAAAGATGGAAAAATATATGGAGAATTGAAATTAGATAAATATGAAAAGGAATCACCAGAAAGAACAAGTGAATTAGATAAATTCTTGAAAGATATGGGGTGGTAAAATGAATAGAGTTTTAAAACTTCAAAAAAATTTTTTCAAGAAGAATCTAAAAGATATTATATCTTTTTCAATCATATTATTTATTTCTACAATACTTTTAACAAGTAGCCTTGTAATAAATAATAATTTAGATAAGGAATATAATAAAAAACATCAAAGATTAGATACAGCCAATAATTTTTTTATAATAAGTAAATTTCAATATAATGATAGTTTATCAGAAAATATAAAAAATATTAAAGGTGTAGAAGAGTTAGAAACTCAAGAAGGAATATTTGTAACAATACCAGTACAGATGGAAGATAGTTTACAAGATCAAAATGTTATTTTTTATAAATATGAAAATGAAAGAAAAATAAATAAATTTGATTTAGTACAAGAAAACTCGAGTTTTAGTAATAAAGGTATATATCTTGCTAATTATACGTATATACATTCAGGATTAAGTTTAGAAGATGATTTTAAGTTTGAATTGAATAACAAAAAATATGAATATAATATAAATGGTATAATAGAAGAAATGCAATATGGAAATTATAATTCATCAGTTATAGCTCAATATTTAACTAATCATGCTTATTTAGAAATGTTAGAAAATAATAAAGAAAAAGAAATTATTACAATATCAGTAAAAAGTAATAATTCATATGATACCTATAATGAGATTTCAAAATATTTAAGTAGAGAAAATATAGATGTGTTAAGTAAGAATTATGACGAACAAGCTAAAACACAAAGACTAGCTATAGCTAATATATTAGTTTTAATTGTTTCTGCATTTTCATTATTAGTTTTAATTGTAAGTTTGTTAGTTAGTAAATTTAAGATAACACAATCTATTGAAGAAGAAATAACTAATATGGGTATACTCAAAGCATTAGGATATACAAGTAACGAAATTATAACTGCAATAATATTGCCATTTTTGATTATGGGAAGTATAGTAAGTATTATAGGAATTATAGTTTCTATGTATATTACTCCTATTCTTGCAAAAGTAATAGAAATGCAATCAGGGTTTATATGGATTCCAAAATTTGATATAGTATCTAGTTTTATAACTTTAATAATAAATATAGGATTAATTTTAATATTTACTTTATTATCTGCTAGAAAGATAAAAAAATTGAATCCAATAAATGCTATTAGAGGAATTGAGAATAATAAAAATATTAAAAATTATTTTGAAATAGATAAAACAATAGGAAATATTGGATTTGTTTTGACTTTGAAGAATTTTATAAATAGTAGAAACCAAAATATTTTATTAGGTATTGTAATATTTTTTATAACAATAATAAGTTCTTTTGCAGGTATATTGTATTATAATGTAAATATAAATCCAGACAATTTTATAAACACTTTAGTCGAAGAACATCCTTCTGTTGTAATAACACAAAAAAGTGATATAAAAGAACAAATAAAGAAATATAATGATGTGAAAAATATTATCTATTATGATGAAATGCAAACTATAAACTATGAAAATAATTCATATAAAACTTTTGTTTCAGAAACATATAAAGATTTAGAAAATGATTTATGTTATGAAGGAAAAAATCCAAGTGAAGCAAATGAAATTGCAGTTGGTAGTAAAATTAAAGAAAAATATAATATAAAAATAGGAGATTATATTGAAATAAAAAAAGAAGAAAATACTTATATATATAAAGTAGTTGGTTTTATACAGTCTGTTAATTATTCAGGAGAAGTTTTTGAACTTACACTTGATGGATATAAAAATATAAAAGCTGACTATGAACCTAAAATATTATATGTATATTTAGATAATGAAAAATTATCAAATGATTTTATAAATAAAGTAAAAGAAAATTTTAAAGATGAAATACTCGAAACTGTAAATTATGCTGAATCAATGGAAAGTGCAAGTGTAATGTATGTTTCGTTAGTAAGTGTAATTTGTATAGTTATAATAGTTATTACAATTATGTTGATATATTTAGTTTTATATATACTTGTTTCTTCAATTATTTTAAAAAGAAAACAAGAATTAGGTATATATAAATCAATGGGATATAAAAATAATCAGTTAATAACACAACTTATGGGAGGGTTTTTACCAAGTGTTATATTTAGTGTTATATTAGGAATTATTTTAAATAAATTGTATATTAAAAATATATACTTTACGATATTCAAAGCAGTTGGAGCATATAAAATAAGTTTTGATTATCCAACAATTATCTTTATAATAATAGGAGTAGCAATAGTTATAAGTACAATATTAATAGAGTTATTATTATCAAAAAAAATAAAGAAAATATCAGTGTATTCTTTGATAAAAGATTAGGAAGGACAAGAAAATGAATAATATTAAAGAAAAATTAAAAGAATTAACAAACAGAAGCGATGAGGAGATTGTTATTATTGATGAAACATTAAATAATCATTTTGTTATAGGAAAAAACAACAAGGAAAAAATTATAGCAGACTTTAAAGAAAAACTAAAAATAACAGAAGAAGAAGCAGATAATTTGTATAATCAATGTTCTGAAATTATTATAAAAGGAATATTTAAAAGAAAATAACAAATTACAATTTATCGAATTGATCAACAAAAAGTTGGTCTTTTTTTATTGGTTAAAAAAGGAGATGATATTTTGAACTTAGAAAATAAAAATAAAATCTATAATGAAGTAGAAAATACAGTAATAGGAGAAGATTTTTATGAATTTGATGAAAAAATAGTACCTGCAGAAAAGTTAGGGAGAGGTTGGTATTGGCATAAATATAATGATGATTCTGGTTATTTAGAATCACCAGATGGAAAAGAATATATGTCTTATGATTTAGATACAAATGAATACAAGGAAACAAATGATTCTCAATATGAATTTTTTCCATTAAGTTATTATTATGCTGATGGAATAAATCCAAGTGAATTTAAACCATTTGAATATATGGAAAATGAAATGATAGAAGTAATTTTACCTAAAGAAAAAAAAGATGAAGAGTTTTGTTTATAAAAGGAGGAAAAATAATGGGATATAGATCTGATGTTAGAATTATGATTTCTAAAAAAGGTTATGATGAATTAAAAAAATATACAGATAATTATTTATTTGAAAAGAATTGGGGCTATGGTAACTTATTAAACGAATTTGATGTAAGAGCTGTTAATAATGATACAGTATATTTAGGATGGAATGATATAAAATGGTATGATTATGAAGATTATGAAGACGTTAATGCAATTGTTTATGGTTTAAAACATTTAGAAGAAAATGATTATTCATATAGATTTGCACGTTTAGGCGAAGATTATGATGACTATGAAGAAAAATATTATGATAGCGATTCTGAAAAAGAAAATTATTTAGAATTTCCATCTGTTCTAAGAGAATTTGAAGATGAATATATAATGGATTTATTGAAAGTAAATGATAATTTGGAGAAATAATATGATGTATTGTGATGAATTAAATATTTATGAAAGAAACATTTTGGATTCTTATGGTGAACAAATAACAAATTATGATAGTGGATTTATATGTGATGTTTTTTCAGATATAGCTGATTCCAATGTTGATATTTATTTTTCTGATTTATTTGACTGGGCTAAAAATAATACATGGTATATAGATGAAGTACAAAAAGAATATGGTGTATGTGGTGGAATAGTACAACAAATTAAAATAGCACAAGGTAATTATAATGAAGAAAAATTATATGAAGTACAAGATGACATTTTAAAATATTATGCATATAACTATTTAAGAAATAATGAAATTGATTTAAGTGAGGAAAAACTATTAGATTTAGAAAATTACATTGAACATTTAAGTTGTAATGATAGATTAGATTCGATAAATGATTATTGTAGAGATTTAATAAAAGAAGAAATTGAAATGTAGGAGATTATTATGCCAATAACTTATATAATTATATTAATAATAATAGCAATATTTCTATTATTTTTTTTGTATATAGAACCAATGTTAGCTAAAAATAAAATTAAAAATAATAATGAACATGGTAGTGCAAGATTTGCTAATTTTAAAGAAATAAAAAGAGATTTTAAAAAGGAATCAATATCAAATATTAATAAAGCAGGTTTTCCAATATGGTATAGTAAAGATTATAAAACAATATGGTTTGATAGAGAAACACCTCATTATGTTTATCTTGGTTCTACTGGCTCAGGAAAATCTGTAACCGCAGTTATACCAACTTGTTCTTTTATTGCAAATGCAAAAGAAGAAAGAAGTGTTTTTATAACGGATCCAAAAGGTGAAATATTTAATAAAACAAGTAAAATGTTTAAAGATAAAGGTTATAAAATTATAACGATTGATTTTAGACATCCAGAATTATCTAATAAGTTTAATATATTACAACCGATAATAAATGAATATAAACAATATATAAAATATGATAATGATAAGACAAATTTAGAAAAGAAAATAGATGAATTAAATAACTTAAATATTGAGTTAAAAAATAAAATCAATATACCTAGAACAAGAAAAACAAAAAAAGAATCATATAATAATGAAATTGAAAAAAATAATAATTTAATTGATGAATATAAAAATAAAATGTTTAATTTAAATAATTTAGCCTTATCGCATTATGCTGAAACAAATAGATTAATTACTTCATTATCACAAATGATAACTCAGGAAAAAGTTCAACAAAAAGATCCATTTTGGAATAATTCTGCAAGACAATTATTAGAAGGATTAATCGGTTTCTTTTTAGAAGAATTTAAATTAGGAAATATAAAAGAAGAACAGATTACAATGACTAGTATAAGAAAATTTCAAAATAGTTCAATGGGTGATGAAAATTCGAAAAAATTTAAAAGTTATATTGAAACTAAACCATATGGAACAAAATCTAAAGATAGTTTAACATCAATACTAAGTGCTTCAGAAAATACTTTAAAATCTATTACTGCAGTTTTTGGAGAGAAAATGGCATTATTCGATGACATAAATGTTGCTAATGTTACAAGTGAAAGTAATTTTGAATTTGATTGCTTAGGAAAAGAAAAAACAGCATTATATGTAATAGTTCCTGATGAAGATAAAACTTATTTTACTTTAGTAACAATAATCGTAGGTTTGCTATACAAAGAATTAGTAAAACTTGCTAATTCAAGAAAAGAAAAAAGATTAAAAGTACAAATTGATTGGTTGTTGGATGAATTTGCAAACTGTCCACCACTTGCTGATATAGAAGCAATGGTATCAGTTGCTAGATCAAGAGGTATGAGATTTCAATTTTTTATTCAATCTTTTGCTCAATTAGATAATGTATATGGAAAAGATGTAGCACAAATTATTTTAGATAACTGTGGCTTGGTATATCTAAAAACAAATACTCAAGAAACAGCTGAAGCAATTTCAAAAAGATTAGGTAAAAAAACAATTGAATCAAGTAGCATAAGTCAATCTATTAGTTTAATGGACTATAATGGAAATAAATCAACTTCATTAATGGCAAGAGATTTGTTAACACCAGATGAAGTTAAACAACTTCATTATAAAACAATTATTTTTCCTATTACAGGATATCCTATATTTAGAGATACTGTAATGTATAATAAATTTAGTTGTTATAAAGATGGAGAAATTGAAAGGGAAAAACATAATCTAAAAGATTTAACCAATACTTATTTTACTGTGGAAGATATAAAATATGAATATAAAACTAGTAGAGGAAGAATGAGAGATAGAAATAGACAAAATGAAGAAAATGAAGAATTTTTTAAAGAATTAGCTGAAATGCAAAAAATAAAATTTGAATCATTTATTAAAATACTAGATGAATTATTTTCTAAAAATGTTTATGAACTAGAATATAAAAGTATAAATAATCAATTATATATTGAAATCAAATTTACTGAAGTTCCTAATGGAAAATTAATGACATTAAAAGGGAAAATACCTAAAGATAAATATGTTGTATATTTAGATTTACAAAATAAGAAATTAGAAGTTCATTCTAAAATGTTATAAGAGGTTATCCATAAAATTTGGATAACCTTAATTTTTTTATGTAATAAATTTAGTATCAAATAAATAGAATTAAAAGGGAGGATAACATGACTGGAATTAAAGAAAGTGAATTTATAACAAGAATTCAATTAGGAATAATTAAAGAACTATATAAAAATAAAAAAATATCAGACGCAGAGTACAGTTATGTATTTAATAAATATAATAAAAAATTAGAATCTTTTAATAAAACAAAAATGGATGAAGCAATAGGAATAGATATAATGATATAAGAATAGGGGTAAGATATGAAAAATAATTTAATGATTTTGAAATTTAGCAAATTTGTGCTACCATCTTATTAGGAGGTATATTGTATGGAAATTTTAACCATGAGAAATATGCTTAGCTCAGGTCGAAGTATTTACGATATGCCCCTAAAAGTAACTTATTATGCAAGAGTTTCGACAGAAAGAGAGGAACAATTAAATTCTTTAGATAGTCAAGTTATGTATTTTGAAAATCTTATTAAAGAACAAACTAATTGGACTTATATACCAGGATATGTTGATGAAGGTATATCTGGTGCGTCTGTTAATAAAAGAGATAGTTTTTTAAGGATGATTAGAGATGCAAAATTTGGAAAATTTGATTTGATTTTAACTAAGGAAGTATCGAGATTTGCAAGAAACACATTAGATAGTATTCAATATACTAGAGATTTACTTAACTATGGAGTTTGTGTTTATTTCTTAAGTGATAATATTAATACATGTGATCCAGATGCAGAACTAAGACTTACAATTATGTCTAGTTTAGCTCAAGAAGAAATAAGAAAATTATCTGATAGAGTTAGATTTGGTTATCAAAGAAGTATAGAAAAAGGTGTTGTTGCAGGAAGTAGTAATATCTTGGGATATAAGAAAGATAATGGAAAACTAGTTATTGATGAAGAACAAGCTGAAATAGTAAGAAAAATATTTGAATTATATGTATATGAGGGTGTAGGTACAACAAAATTAAGTTTTGATTTGTATAATAAATATGGATATACAAATGCAAAAGGTAAACCTATACATCCTGCTAATATAAGAGATATTATAAGAAATCCAAAATATAAAGGATACTATTGTGCTAACAAAGGTGTTACATTAGACTTTAGAACAAAAAAGAGAAAAGTTTTAAATTCTGATAATTGGGTAATGTATGAGGATCATGAGAATGTACCACCAATAGTTAGCGAAGAATTATGGGATGAAGCAAACAGAATATTAAAATCAAGAGGACAAAAACATTCTAATCCAGATAAATCAGTCTATGTTCAAAGATTTCCACTAACAAAAAAATTAGTATGCTTTCATGATAATTGTACATATACAAGAGGAAATTGGAAAACAAAAGAAGGAAAAAGGCAATTTTGGGGTTGTACTTGCTATAGAGAAACAGGAAAACCAAAATCTGAATGTTGCAATTCTCAATTATTGTATGAAGAAGAACTTGCAAAAGCTTTTAAACCAATAATAAGAGATTTAGTAAAAAATAAACAATTATTATTTGATGATATTTCAAAGTCATTAAGTGAAGCTAAAGGAAAAACAGATTATTCAAATGATAAGAAAAAAATTTTAAATCAAATTAAAGACATTGAAAAACAAAAAGATAATTTATTTAATATGCGAAGTAGAGATGAAATTAGTGCAGAAGAATTTGCTGATTATAGAAACAAATATAACAGCAAAATCGAAGGACTAAAAAATGCATATGACGAAATTACAAAAAGGGAAATAGTTGTTAGTAATTCAAGTAATTCTTCGGAAGAATTATTTAATAAACTAAATAAAATAATCGAAATTAATGACGATTCAGTTTTATCTTTAGTATCTACTATATTTGAAAAGATAATTGTTGAAACAGTAGAGGATAGTGCAGGTGCAAAAAAAACTATACTACATTGCCAATTTGACATTGGTGACGAAGATAGGAAAAACCTAGCACTATCCCAATTATTTCCAATTTTGAGGAGTGACGCGAGGTTTTGTGGCTCCGAGTGGTAAGAATTTGGTATGTATTCCAGCATTTACTGATGTTGTTATTGATGGTGATGAGCGCACTGCCATTAAATTAATAATTGAATCTAAATAAAATACCATGAGGTATTTTTTTATAATCCAAAACATTGAATTGTTTAGTACTTTATGGTATTATATTCATAGTAAGGTGGGATGATAATGAAGAAAAAAATCTTTTTAGTACTATTAATTAGTGTTTTTCTAATTACAGGTTGTAGTTTTGGCAAAAGTAAAGAAGAAAAATATCAAGAGGTACTGGAAGAATATGCTCGCGATTTTTATGAGGTATACCAAAAGGGATTCAAATTTGAAGGGATGATAACTTTTGAAGTTCCAATTTCTAATCTTAAGAAAGCTGTCGAAGAAAGTGGAAAAGATTATGATTTGAGTACATTAAAAAATTGTAAGGACACTAGTAAAGCTATTTTTACTGTAAATGAAGATACTAGGGAAATTGAAGAAGTTGAATTTGAAATGGATTGTGAAAAATAATATAATTTAATTCAAATGATATACTTAAAAACAGATTATAAAAAATTAGTAGCAAAATTAATTATTATGATTAATTATTGAAAAAAATAAAGAGAAAATCTTATTTGATTTCTCTTTTTTTATTGGGTATATTGATACCGGAAAGGAGGAGTAAGATGCTTAATCAAACAGTAATTGTCGGAAGATTAGTAAAAGAACCGGAACTTAGGCAAACTGAAAATGGTACAAAGGTAACTAATATTACTTTAGCAGTACCTCGTAGTTATAAAAATGTTGACGGTGAGTATGAAACAGATTTTATTTCTTGTGTTTTATGGAAGGGGATTGCTGAAAATACTGTTGAATATGTAAAAAAGGGTGATTTGCTCGGCATAAAAGGAAGATTGCAAACCCGCAATTTCCAAACTGAAGAAAGTTTTAAAAAGTATGTTACAGAAGTTATTGCAGAAAAGGTAACCTTTTTGTCAAGTAAAAACAAGGAAACGTAATCCTTGTTTTTATGTGATAAGAGTGTTTCCTTAATTTTATATCATAATTAATTGGTTTCTTATATTAAAGTTAAGTTTTAATCTGTTTGCCCAAAACCAACTGTTTTACACTGTCGTAACAAAAGTTAATTGATTATAAAATAAAAACATAGTATAATATCATTACAAGGTAGGGAGAAGTAGATGTATGAAGAAAAATAATGCAAAATTAGTTTTTTTGATTTTAACTTTAATTCTGACTTATTTAGGTTATAAAACGTTATTGTTTTTTAATTATAAGGTAGATACAGAAAAAATTGGTGAAAATTTGCATGAAATTGGTGATGTAATTAATATAACTAAAAACAATGAAATTAATGACGATAAAAGTGTTAAATTTAAAAACATTACTTATAATAAACCAGAAGGTGATTTATTCTTAGATAAAGAAAAATCTATGGAAAGTGAAAATAACATGTATTACACATATTATATTAATAAAGTTGAAAAAAACAATTACAGTGCAATGTTTAAAATTGGTAGTACAACTTATAGTTTGCATGATATTTTTTCATCAGATGATATTTTTATCTATGGATTTAAATTGAAAAATTTAAATAGACCAAAATTATTGAAAAAGTATAACCTTAATGATGATTACGATATAATAGAATATATTATTAATCATAACGACGATAAAGTTAACTTTTTTTCTAGCAGCAGTAAAATAAAAATGAATTATTTTATGAAGACATTTTCTGCTACTATAATGCCAGAATCTACAATCCATCTTATAAATGGTGATTATAAAGGTTATTTATATGTTCTGGATGATAATCGTTATTATGAACTACATTTATTTAATAATAATGAAAATTATGTTTTTAGCTTTATAAATAAGGGAAATAATCATTATTTTAAGTTAGATGATGTAAAAGAATTTATTAGTAATATTAATTTTATTCAATGATTAAGAACTCTTATTGGAGTAGTTTAGAATAAAACTTCAATATGTAAAAAAAATAATATAAAAATTATAAGACACAATACTTTGTATTGTGTCTTTAATAATTTTAAAACTAATCTTTAGCAATAATTATTAACCTTTATTATTTCTTTTTTTAAAATCTTTGTAGAATATATCATCTGGTTTTAAATTAAAGATAGCAGCTATATTTAATGCCATATTATACGATAAGCGTCGCTTTTTTTTCTCTAGTTGCCAATAATATGTTTTACTAATTTCTAGTAAATCTGCCATTTCTTGAAAGGTAAAATTATTTTTTTCTCTACACCTTTTTAAACTGTTCATATTATCACCACCATTATCATTATAAGTTAACTACAAGGTAATTTCAAGCAAAAAAGTTACCTTGCAGTTAATTTTATTGTAATGTGATTGAATATTGTTATAATATTATTAACATTTAGATAACAGGAGGGTTATATGGTTATTGGTGATAGAATAAAAAAAGCTCGTATTAACATGGGATTCTCACAAGAATCTTTTGGAAAGTTATTAGGTGTTTCTAAAGTATCTGTATGTGGTTATGAGTTAGGAACAAGAACTCCTAGTTTAGATACTTTAATTAAAATAATGGACATTTTAGATTTGGATCCAAATTATTTATTAGGTCGGGAAGTTTCTGTTGTCTCAGATAGTGAGGATATGTACAGTATTAACATGGCTAAAGAAGATATTGAACTTATAAAGGAATTGAAAAAACATCCTGTTTTGTATAATAAAATAATCACTACTCCCAAAAGAACAATTGAGTTAATAAGTAGGAAAATAATAAATTAAGAGTTGTCTTAATTTTTTTATATGAATTAGTGCGATGTGTAAATTAGCACTTTTAACCATTTATATATGTTGATATCCGTGATATAATTATAATAGGTGATAGAATGAACATAATTGATATCATTAATAAAAAAAGAAATAACCAAGAGTTATCTTACGAAGAATTAGAATATGTTGTAAACAGTTATTTAAATAATCAAATAAAAGATTATCAGATGAGTTCACTACTAATGGCTATTACCATTAATGGGATGAGTGATGATGAAACTATCAATTTAACTAATATAATGCTTAATAGTGGAGATATTCTTGATTTATCAGAAATTAATGGTGTAGTTGTGGATAAGCATTCAACAGGAGGAGTTGGTGATAAAACAACTCTTGTTTTAGCACCTTTAGTTTCGGCTTGTGGAGTAACTATCGCTAAAATGAGTGGGCGGGGCTTAGGTCACACTGGTGGTACAATTGATAAGTTAGAAGCCATTAATAATTTTCAAGTAGATATTCCTAATGATGATTTTGTTAAACAAGTTAATGATATTAATGTCGCTCTTATTAGTCAAAAAGGTAATTTAGTACCTGCTGATAAAAAAATCTACGCTTTAAGAGATGTCACTGGTACGACTTCTTCTATACCCTTGATTGCGTCAAGTATCATGAGTAAAAAGTTAGCTAGTGGAGCAGATAAAATATTAATTGACGTTAAAGTTGGAAATGGAGCGTTAATTAATAATATTGAAGATGCAAGAAGACTCGCCAAACTAATGGTTAAAATTGGTAACCAAAATAATAAAGAAACAATATGTATTTTGACCAATATGGAAGAACCATTAGGGTATGCAATCGGTAACGGTGTTGAGGTAATGGAAAGTATAAATTTTTTAAAAGGGGAATCAGCTGAAGATTTATATGTTCTCACGACTTCACTTGCTGCTATTATGGTAAGTATTGGTAAGAACATTAATATTAAAGAAGCTTTAGCGGAAGTTATTGAAAAATTAAAAAATGGCGAAGCATATCAAAAGTTTTTAGAAATGGTTAAGTACCAAAAAGGTAATATAGATGATATTCATATATCTTCTAAAGTTCATTCAATTAAAAGTAATAAAGATGGTTATGTTAATAAAATTGATTCGTTAAAAATTGGTAATTTAGTAAAACAATTGGGTGGTGGACGAACTAATAAGGAAGATTTAATTAATCATGGTGTTGGAATTGTGTTAAATAAAAAAGTCGGCGACTTCGTTTTCGAGAATGAAGAATTAGTAAAAGTTTATTATGGAGATAAGGATGTTAAAATTAAAGATATCTTAGATTGTTTCTCCATAGATATTGTCAACGAAGATAAAAAGCCACTTATTTATGAAGTGTTTAAATGACGATAAATGATAATTTAATTTGTTATTTAAATTTATTTGCTTTTAGTTCTCCCGTGTTGTACATAGTTATTAAAATATTTTTGCCAATTGTAATTTTTGTAATGATAATTACGGCTATAAATATACTTTATAAGTATAGTAAATATAAATCAAAACTATTTCCTAATTTTAAAAAAGCCCAAAACCCAAATTATCAAAGAGACATAATTGTAAATAGTATTGAAGAAATAAGTGGTTATCGAAAAGTTATAAAATTAATAAATTATTATTCGGATTTATTAATAATTGATGAAACTGGTCTTTATTTAGTGTTATACTATAATCAAGCTGGAACGCTGAAAGGATTTATGAATAATAAAAAATTAACATTGAAAAGAAGTGAATATTCCTATATGGATGTTTCTAATCCTTTTAAAATGATATTAGAAGATGAGAAAAAATTAACTAAAAAATTTGGTATAAATATAACAAAAAAATATATTATATTTAATAATAACTGTAATGTTCAAGTTCAGGGTATTAAAGATATTGAAACTGTTTTCTTGCGCAATTTCAATCTTGCCTTAAAAAAGGAACTAAATAGTAATGATATTAAAAGAGTTAAAGTAGATGAATGTTATAATGAATTGATTGAAAGTATTCATTAAATATAATGTTATGTTGAGAAAAATTAAAATATATTTTATAATATAGAGGGAGTGTGAAAAAAATGTTATATCCATCAATTGATAAATTATTGAATCAAATTGGATCAAAGTATTTATTAGTTAATGTTGTAGCAAAGCGTGCTAAAGAGATTAGAGAAACAGAACACTGTCAATTGTCTGAAAATGATTTAAAATCAAAAAAAACAATAGGGAAAGCCTTAGAAGAAGTTGCTAATAATTTGGTACATATATACGAAAAAACTGAAGACTAAGAAAACATTTTGAGATGTTTTTTTTGTTGTAAAAGGAACATTTGTTTGGTATAATGTTTCTGGTGATATAATGCGTATTGATAAAATCAAAAAAATGAAAAATGGAAAATATAAACTTCTTATTGATGGTGATAATGATATAGTTACTTATGATGAAGTTATATTAAAAAATAATTTATTAAACAACTCCGAAATTGATGAGGAGTTATTACTTAAATTGAATGCTGATACTGATTATTACAGTGTTTATAATAAAACTATAAATTATATTAAGAGAAGATTAAGAAGTGAAAAAGAAATTATTTTGTACTTAGAAAAAAACAAAGTAAATAAGAAAGAAAAAAACAAAATAATTAGTGAATTAAAAAGTCATGGTTTGGTCAATGACTACACATTTGCTAAAGCTTATATTGCTGATAAAATGAATTTGAGTAGTTCAGGTCCTAATAAAATAAAAAAGGAATTATATAAACACAATATTGAGGAAAGTGTAATAGAGGAATTGATAGACAAACTTGATGATAGCGATATATATGAAAAGTTGTCCCGTTTAATAAATAAAAAAATTTTGGCTAACAATAAATATTCTAAATATCAATTGAAATCTAAAATATTAAATAATTTCATTACTTTAGGATATTCGGTAGATATGATTAATGATATTTTTGATGAACATTTTGTTGAGGATAATAATATAATAAAAAAAGAATATGAAAAAACATATCAAAAATTAAAAAGAAAGTATCAAGGGGATGAATTATATTTTAAAATTAGGCAAAATTTATATCAAAGAGGTTTTCAAAGTGATGAAATTAATGAAATAATAAATAGTAATTTTGAATAATAGCATATAATTAATTTATATGTTTTTTTGTAAAAAAAAAGAAACATTATTATTGTTTCTTTCGTTATTTAATATAATTTTTATTCTTGATTTTTTAATGATGTAATGTTAGAATTATAAATTCTTTTAATGTCTTTGTCAAAAAATTCTATATTATATTTTTTTCTTATTTCTGACCAAGCTAATTGAGTTGCAACGCCAGTGCCATCATTAATTTTTTCTTCAACTAAAGTATCAATAATCTTATCTTTAGCACTTTCTAAACTTGGTTTATTTTTTTGTTCAACTTTAAGAATAATGTGATATCCAAATTGACTTTTAACAGGTGTTTTAGTGTATTTACCTTTTTCTAATTCAAGTGAAGCTTCAAAAAATTCTAAAACGTATTCATCTTTATTAACGTTTTTAATTAATCCACCTTCTTCAGCACTACCAGTGTCAGCAGAATGTTCTTTAACTAATGCTTCAAAATTCGCACCATCATCTAATTTTTTGATTAAATCTTTAGCTTTATTTAAAGCTGCAGTATTAGCTTTTTCTTGTTCTTCTTCATTATCTTTTTCCTCAGGTTGGATTAAGATGTGACGAACATCCATTTCACCAAAAACCTCTTCTTCATAATGAGTGTTAATTTCTTCATCTGTTAATAATTCTTTATAATAATTTTCTACCATTTTGCCTTTTTTATATTCGATAATTATTTCATCTAATAAATCTTGTTCATTTTCATAACCATAACTAGCAAGAGATGATTTGAAATCCTGCCCATTATTTTTGAAATTTAGTTTAATTTGTTCTAATTGGAATTCTGCAGTTTCAGTTGCATCTTCGTCAGTTTCAATTTCTTTATTAGCGATAAATTCATCAATTATATTAATTACAGCTGTTGTTCCGTATTGTTTCCTTAGATTTGTGTAAACCTCTTCAACAGTAATTTCCTTTCCATCAATTTTAGCTGCTAATTCTTGACCATTGGCTAATTTAGGAATTTTATTACAACCAGTTAAAATAAATAAACTAGCTACGATTGTAAATCCTAAAATTTTCTTTTTCATGTTTTTAACTCCTTTCATTCACAATTATAATGATATCAAAAAAAACTTAAAAAAACAATAATTTAGGGAAAGTATTCACATAAATGTAAAAATCCCATAAAATAATGTGAAAAGAGAAAAAGGAGGCATGACTTATGTATAATACTGGTGTATCTGGTGCTGCTATAGTTTTAGTATTATTTATTCTGCTAATTATCATACTTGGGGCGTATATTTAAATTTAATATGATTGGGGGTGCTTTTAATGCCTTGTCAAGAAACTTGTAAACCTATACCACGACAAAGTTGCAGCTATATAGTAATTATTGTGCTATATATATTGTTAGCAATTATTTTAGGTTCTGTAATATGTTATTAAATAAAAGAGGAAATACCTCTTTTTTTAAATTTTTAATAAAAGGTCTTTACAAAATGGTATTTAAGGGGTAAAATAGTGGTACACAGTGGTAGTAAGTGGTTTAAAGTGGGTGATTCTATGTTTATGGGAGAATATCATCATACTATTGATGATAAAGGACGATTAATTATTCCTTCTAAAATTCGTAGTGAATTAGGAGAAAAATTTATAATTACTCGTGGATTAGATAATTGTTTATTTATATATCCTAGAGATGAATGGAATAATATCATAACCAAATATAAAGAATTGCCAAATACGAAAGATGCTCGAAATTTTATGAGATTCTTCTTATCAGGAGCCACTGAATGTGAATTTGATAAACAAGGTCGTATTAAAATCCCCGTTCCACTTATTTCATCAGCTCACTTGGAAAAAGATTGTGTCATTATTGGTGTTAATGATCGTTTGGAAATTTGGAGCAAAAACAACTGGGATGCTTTTATTACGAAAAATGAAGATAGTTTATCAGATATAGCGGATAATTTATTTGCTAGCAATTTAAATTTTTAGGGTGATAACATGCATATAAGTGTATTGCTTGAAGAAAGCATTAAATACTTAAATTTAAAAAATGATAGCATCGTTGTCGATATGACACTTGGTTATGGAGGACATAGTTCAGAAATACTTAAAAGAATAAAAAGGGGTTATTTATTCGCCTTTGACCAAGACACTGATGCTATCAAAGCTAGTGAATTAAAATTAAGTAAGATTTCAGATAATTATGAAATTATTAATAGTAATTTTGTAAACTTAAAAAGGGAACTAGCAGATCGAGGCATAGAAAAAGTAAACTCTATTTTATTTGATTTGGGGGTATCTAGTCCTCAACTTGATACAAGGGATCGAGGATTTAGTTTTCACAACGATGCTAAGCTTGATATGCGAATGGATCAAAATAATAAATTATCAGCTCATGTTGTTGTTAATAATTACTCATATGAACAACTAGTTGATATATTTTATAAATATGGTGAAGAAAAGTATGCTAGTTCAATTGCGAAAAAGATAATTAAAGTAAGATCTGAAAAAGAAATATATTCGACTAATGAATTAGTTGAAATCATAAAATCAAGCGTACCAGAAAAATATAAAAGGGACAAGCATCCTGCTAGAAAAGTTTTTCAAGCTATTAGAATTGAAGTAAATAATGAATTAGAAGTTTTTGAAAAAGCTTTAATTGATTCCTTAGACTTATTAGAAGTTGGCGGAAGAATATGTGTTATAACTTTCCATTCATTAGAAGATAAAATTTGTAAAAAAGTTTTTAAAGATTATTCAAGTGTCGATAAACATTTATTAAAATTACCAATTATTCCAGAAGAATATCAAGCTAAATATAAAATAATTGGTCAAGTATCACCTAATATAAAAGAAGTAGAAATGAACAAACGTGCTCGAAGCGCTAAATTAAGAGTAATTGAAAGAATAAAAGAATAAAAAGAAGAGGGATACAATGAAAACAAAAAAACACTATAAAATTAAATTATCAAAAGGGGAAAAACTTCTATATTTAGGGGCAATTTTATGTGGGTTAGGAACAACCATTTTCCAAATATTTTTAGGTGCTAGAGTTGGGCATTTAAATATAAGTGTTGAAAAATTAAAATATGAAATTGATGTCCAAGAAAAAAAGGTTGAGGGATTAACTATGAAAATAAACGAGTTAACATCTTTTGACAAAGTTCAAGATATAGTTAAAACCATGGGTTTGGCATATCATAACGATAATATTATTGATGTAGATTAGTTGAGGTGAATTATGAATAAAAGAAATGTCATAAATAAAAATTGGGTTGTGCCTAAAAAAATATTTATAATATTTCTTTTTTTAATTGGAGTTTTATATCTTCAATTATTTCGATTGTCAGTCTTTGCTGAAGTTGATAATATAAATATAGATGAGTTCGCTAAAATGCGAAATACTGAAAACCGGAAATTATATGCTACTAGAGGAACTATTTATGATTATGATGGCAACACTTTAGCGCTCAATGTTTCTTCTTATACTGTTATTGCTTATTTAGATGAAAGTCGAACTACTAATCCAGATCACCCTCATCATGTGGTCGATAAAGAAAAAACTGCTAAAGCTTTAGCCCCAATTCTTGATATGGAAGATAGCTATATTTTAGAACTATTATCGAAAAAATTATATCAAGTAGAACTTGGCCCTGGTGGGCGAGATATTAGTGAACTTAAAAAGGATGAAATAGTTGATTTAAACTTACCAGGTATTTCTTTTGTTGAAAATCAAAAAAGGTTTTATCCAAATGGAGATTTTGCATCATATATTTTAGGTTATGCCAAAACGCATGAAGAATTTATAGAAACTGAAAATGGAACTCAAGTTAATTATGAAATTGTTGGTGAATTAGGGATTGAATCAGGATATAATGATATATTAAAAGGAACTGATGGGAAATTAATATTTCAAAAGGATCAACATGGTTATAAAATTCCTGATACTAAAGAGGAGCGCATTGATGCTGTTAATGGGCACAATATATATTTGACTTTAGATTCAAGCATTCAACGTTTTGTAGAAACAGAAGTAAAAGAGGTGGCAGCTGAATATGAACCTGAATGGTTTCAATTAAGTGTGATGGATGCTAAAACTGGTAAAATATTAGGTGCCACTTCTTCACCATCATTCGATCCTAATATTCGCAATATTACTAATTATGAAAACCCATTAACTTCTTATGTTTTCGAACCTGGTTCAACAATGAAAACGTATACCTATATGTGTGCTATTGAAAAAGGAAATTATAAGGGTGATGAATTGTATCAATCCGGAAAAATAAAAATAGCTAATCATATGGTTTCAGATTGGAATGGAACAGGGTGGGGAAAAATTACTTTTGATAAAGGTTATGAATATTCTAGTAACGTAGCAATTGCCAATTTATTAAAGAAATTTATTAATAAACATGATTTATTAGATTGTTTGAAAAAATATGGATTTGGTCAAACAACGGGTATTGAATTGCCCCGTGAATTAGCTGGTGATTTAACGTTTAATTATGAAATGGAAGTAACAGCTGCAGGTTTTGGTCAAGGAATAACTACTACTGCTCTTCAACATCTCCAAGCTTTAACAATAATTGCTAATAATGGTTCAATGTTAAAACCCCATATTGTTGATAAAATAATTGATCCTAATACTAACGAAGTAGTTTATGAATCGGGAATTGATAAGGTAGATAATGTTGTTTCTAAAGCTACTGTTGAAAAAATTAAAGACCTTATGTATAAGGTTGTTCATGAAACTGATATAGGAACAACAGGTATGGCTTATAAACTTGATGGTTTCGATGTACTTGGAAAAACAGGTACTGCCGAGATATATGAAAATGGAAGATATTTAACAGGCTACAATGATTATATATATTCATTTTCAGGAATGTTTCCTAAAGATGATCCAGAGATTATTATTTATGGAGCTATAAAGCAACCAACATATGGACGTGGTTCTGGTTTGTCAGCTGCAGTCAGATCGCTAATGAAAAATATTGCTAAATATCGCAATATGTTTAATGGTCAAAAGGAAGAAACATCGATTATAAAATATGAGCTTCCATCATTTATAAATAAAAATACTGATGAAGTAAAGAAAGTTTTAACTGATAAAAGGATAGTGCCAATTATTTTGGGCAATGGTGATCGTGTTGTTAATCATTATCCTGCGCGAAATACAATAGTTTTAACTCATGAAAAAGTATTTTTACAAACTAATGATAGTAATATTGCCATGCCAAACTTATCTGGCTGGTCCCGTAATGAGGTTATTAGTCTTTGTAATATGATAGGACTTAAATATAAATTTGAAGGTTATGGTTATGTTGATAATCAAAGTATTGCTCCTAATTCATTATTAAAGAAAAATGATTTGTTACAAGTAACATTAAAACAAAAATTTAATATTAAAGAAAACAAGAATGAAGAAGAAAAAATAGAATGAAATACAACCTCCCAAAAGAAGAATAATTTCTTCTTTTTATTATTGTAAAAAATGTTTATTATCTAGGTTGAAACTCGATGTTAGATATGTTATATTGGTTTAAATAAAAGGTGGTAAAATGGAAAAAGTAAATGCAAAAGATTATTTAGGACATGAGGTAACTGTTAAAATTGATCGTCAACTAGGTAGTAAACATCCGAAGTGGGGGTTTGTATATTCTCTCAATTATAGTATTTTAAACCATAATTTGACAATTGTATAAAAAACATATATATTATAGGCGTAACCTGATATTTGAGGGGGGGTAGGAGATTATGGAAAGAGAATTTAAAAAACTATCTTCATTAGCACGCAAAAGATTAACAGAAGAAGAATTAGGAAAATATTTAGATGCGTTAAATGAATATTATTTCCAAAAAAGAAAACATACTTTTGAAGAAGATTTACCTATTAAAGATATGAAACTTAGAAAAGAACTTTATAGTTTTTTGCGCCAATTATTAGTTGCTCAAAGAACTTTGAAAGGTCAAAAGTTAGAAGTTTTAAGTGATGAACGAAAAGGTATTGATTCACCAAAAATTTATGCTATGACTCATATTGGTAAGTATGATATTGAAATGGCGATGGAAGCTTTAAAAGATCATACCTATGTTTTATTAGGTGATGCTAAATATATGTACCAAACAATTGACGATCTCTTTTTACGTTTAATTGGTGTTATTTACGTTGATGTTTACAATGCAGAAGATAGATATATAGCTAAGGAGACTGCTATTAAAGTGTTACAACAAGGTGGTAATGTTTTATGGTGTCCAGAAGGAATATGGAATATAACAGAAAATCAAATTGTGTTACCTTGTTCATACGGTATAATAGAAGCGGCTATCAGAAGTAAAGCTCACATTGTTCCAGTAGCAATTGAGCAACGTGGCAAAGATTTTTATATGAAAATTGGATCAGAAGTAACAGTCGAAGAATATCAAAATGTTCCTAATGATAAATTAATTGCCATTAGAGAGTTAAGAGAAAATTTAGCAACTTTAAGGTGGCAAATTTGGGAAAACTTTGGATCGGTTTCTAGACGTGAAATTCCAGATAATTATCACGATGAATTTGTTACTGCCCGAATTAAAGAGTGGCCTCATTTTACACAAGAAGAAATTGAATCTAGAATTTTTAGACCTCCAGGGATTGTAACAGAAAAAGAGGTTTTTGGTCCAATAGAAAAATTAGAGTATGATCACAATAATGCATTTTTGTTAAAAAAATTACCTAAAGTAAAAAGATTATAAAAAAACATTTGAATAGAAAGAGGTTTTAGTGTATGAGTAGTTTGCATTTTCCTATTAGTGCGATATTGATTTCCTTAACTATTAATATAGTTTTCTTTGTCAAAAAACACATTAAAACAATTGAAACAAAATTATATTCTTATTTTATACTTTTATCATTAATAGAAGCACTTGTTGCTGCAATAATTGTGACGATATCTCAAAGTCTTGGGACTGTTAAAATATTACACTTGTTGCACAGAATTGATTATATTTTAATTTTATCACTGGTATGGATTATGCTTAGATATATAATTACTTTAACCTTTAATAATGGAAAAAGATTAAAATTATTTGATAAAATAACAACTTTTATAAATCTTGTTATAGTTATTAGTATATTTATATTTAAGTTAGAAATTATTAATACCGATAATATAATCGATACGTCTGGTCCTGCTATGTATATACTAACTACAATGGTCGCTATATACATTTTGTTAATCACAATTGTTATTGGGTATTCAATTATTAATAAGAAGAGGCGATTAAATCCTAAAAAATATATACCATTATTTATATTAATTATATTAGCTGTATTCACTTTGATAATGCGCTCAATTAACCCTAGCATCTTATTGGAATCTTTAATATTTTCGTATGTCAGCCTTATTATGTTTTTTACCATTGAAAATCCAGATGTTAAATTGATTCAAGAACTTAATTTTGCAAAGGATCAATCCGAGAAAGCAAATCAAATGAAATCAGATTTTTTATCTAGTATGAGTCATGAAATAAGGACGCCATTAAACGCCATTGTTGGTTTTAGCGAATTTGTTAAAACTTCTAAAACAATTGAAGAAGCTCAAGAAAATGCTGATGACATTTTATCAGCCTCGAAAACTTTATTAGAAATATTAAATGGAATATTAGATATATCTAAGATAGAGGCAGGAAAATTAGAAATTGTTGAAACGCAATATAATGCTATTGAGTTATTTGATGAAGTTGTTAGATTAATTAAACCAAGAACTGCTCAAAAAGGATTAGAACTTAAAGTTAAAATAGCAGAAGATTTACCACAATATCTATATGGTGATTATGTTAATTTGAAAAAATCAACTATTAATTTATTAACTAATGCTGTTAAATATACTAAAGAAGGTTGGATTGAATTTACAGTTAACTTCGTTAATAAAGATGGAGTCTGTCGATTGTTAATTTCAGTAGAGGATACAGGTCGCGGTATTAAAGCGGAAGATATAGAAAAATTATTCGATCAATTTCAAAGGCTAGAGGAAGATCGTAATACAACAACCGAAGGAACTGGCTTAGGCCTTGCTATAACTAAACAAATTATGGAATTGATGGGTGGCAAAGTTATTGTCCAAAGTGTTTATGGTAGAGGTTCAAAGTTCTCGTTATCACTTGACCAAAAAATTGTAGAAAAACCAACAACAATAGTTGTTGAACAAGTTAATGAATTTGATGATTTTTCAAATAAAAGAGTTTTGATTGTTGATGATAATAAATTAAATTTAAAAATAGCATCAAAATTTTTGGCCAAACATAATATACAAACTGATGAGGCTATTGATGGTTATGAATGTTTAGATAAAGTTAATACTAAACAATATGATTTAATATTATTAGACATTATGATGCCGGGAATAAGTGGAGTGGAAACTTTACAAAAATTAAAAGAAATACCTGGTTTTGATATTCCTGTAATTGCTTTTACGGCTAATGCAGTAGCTGGAATGAAAGAAGAATATTTAAAGCAAGGTTTTGATGATTATATATCGAAGCCTATTGAAATTGGAGAATTAGAGAGAATTTTAAAAACTCTTTTTAGAGAATAATCTTTTAACTAATTTTTATTAAGATTTAGATTTATAAGGAATAAAGCAAATCACTTTGATTTGCTTTTTATATTACGTTTAATTGTTAGGGGTTATGATTAATAAAAGTTCTTTTTTTATAACTTGGACATATAAATAATTGAGGGTATTATATATTTGTGATATTTAGATATTTAGTATTATTGATTATAACGAAAGTGGTGATTATTTGCTAATATTAACAAAATCGGTAATGGTAATTATGATTAGTTTTATTGTCTCAACTATATTTGCTTTAATTATTATTCCTATTTTAAGAAAAATGAATGTTGGCCAACGTATAAGTGTTTATTTAGAAGAAACTCACAGAAAAAAATCTGGAACACCAACTATGGGAGGGCTTATTTTTATACTGCCATCCATTATTATTTTTATTACTTTATGGTTCTTTGATAAGATACATATAACGTATAGTTTAATAATTGTGTTAATAACTTTTATAAGTTATGGAGTATTGGGATTTATTGATAATTATTAAAACTTCATATGGTTTGTGATTATTATGCTAAACTGCTTCAAAGTTTTTATCCTAGGGGAAAACTATTTTATAATAGTAATCATGTTTTTATTAAAATTGATAGTTTTTACTATGATGTTAGGGGTGTAATACCACTTTCTATTAACCAAAAACATATAGAAATTGAAGATGATGTTCACGAGGAATATGTAAAAATGGTTTTATCCCCCAAAGATGGATTAAGTGAT
>DUPI01000053.1 GCA_012838395.1 Mollicutes bacterium | reverse complement strand
TATTTACCCTCCTAGTGATATCTAATATATTATATTAGGACAACTAAAAAATATTACAAAAAAATCTACAACTTATGTAGATTTTTAATAATTTAATTATTTTTCTAAGCATGTTTACTTTTAATTTCATCCGTAATCATTTTGATAAATTCATCTGGTTTTACCGTGACAGTATTGTTACTTCCATATTTACGATAACTAATTAAATTTTCATTTATTTCTTTATCACCAACAATAATTGAATATGGATATTTTTTAACTTGGCTTTCACGCATACGATAACTTAATTTTTCATCACGTTTATCTAAATCAACTCGAATATTATTATTTAAAAGTAGTTCGTATATTTTGTTGGCTCCTTCTAAATGATATTCACTATTAACTGGAATAATGTTTACTTGAACCGGGCTTAACCAGGTTGGAAATGCACCAGCGTAGTGTTCGATTAAAACTCCGATAAATCTTTCCATTGAACCATAAATAACACGATGAAGCATTACTGGTCTTTTTTTCGAACCATCTTTATCAATATAAGTTAAATCAAAACGTTCAGGCATTTGCATATCTAATTGTATTGTTCCACATTGCCATGGACGACCTAGTGAGTCGGTCACTTTAAAATCAAGTTTTGGACCATAAAAAGCACCATCTCCTGGATTTAATTTATACTCTTTACCAGCATTAATTACGGCTTTTTTTAAAGTCTCTTCTGCTTTATCCCAAGTAGCAACTTCACCAATATATTTATCTAGTGGTCGGGTTGATAATTCAATACTGTAAGTTAGATTAAAGACATTGTATACTCTATCAATAAAATTAATTAATTTAATTACTTCTTCTTCAATATGATCTTCTGTCATAAATAAATGAGCATCATCTTGCGTAAAATTACGCACTCTAAATAATCCGCTTAATGCCCCACTGGCTTCATGACGATGAACTAGCCCTAACTCACCAATTCGCAGTGGCAACTCTTTATAAGAATGTAAACTGTTTTTATAAACTAACATTCCCCCTGGACAGTTCATTGGCTTTACAGCAAATTCTTTTTCATCAATCACTGATGTATACATATTCTCTTTATAATTATGCCAATGACCTGAAGTTTCCCATAAATCACGATTTAACATAATAGGAGTATTAATAAATTTATATCCCTCTTTGGTATGTTCTTGATACCAATAATCTTCTAAATTTTTTCTTAAAATCATTCCCTTAGGTAACCAAAATGGGAAGCCGGGACCATATTCACTAATCATGAATAAATCTAACTCACGTCCTAGTTTACGATGATCTCTTTTTTTGGCTTCTTCTAACCATTCTAAATGCTTATTTAAGTCTTCTTCTGTTTCAAAACAAATGCCATAAATCCTTTGAAGCATTTTATTTTTAGAGTCCCCCTTATAATAAGCACCACTAACTTTTAACAATTTAAAATGTCTTAATTGTTTGGTACTTTCGACATGCGGTCCCTTGCACAAATCAATAAAATCTTCTTGTTGATAAGCCGATATAACTTCATCTTCTTCCATGTTTTCTATTAAGTCAATTTTATAGGGATCATTTTCAAACATTTTAAGAGCTTCTTCTTTACTTAATTCTAAACGTTTGATAAGTTTATTACTTTTAACAATTTTTTTCATTGCTCGTTCAATATCAACAAGTTTATCTTCAGTAATTACTTCATCTCCTAAATCAATATCATAGTAAAATCCTTCTGCTATTACTGGTCCCACCCAAAACAAAGCATTGGGATATAATTTTTTAACAGCGTGCGCTAGTAAATGAGCACAACTATGGTTAATTACATTTAGTTTTAAATCTTCTTTTACATTAATCATTTTTTTCTTCCTCCTTTATTTTTTTCATTTATGTTAAATTCCCTCATTAAGGATGCCATTTCCTTTTTTATATCTAATATTTCTTTTTCTGTTTGTAATAACTCCTCTTGATGTTCTGATTTTGATAAAGATTGCTTTATTCTTAAATCAAACAATCTTTTACGAAGTTTATTATATTTTTCCACTTTATCACTCCTTTCACAAAAAAAGACACTCCTATTCTAAGGAGCGTCTTAACGCGGTGCCATCCTAATTTATAACTTATTTTGATAACGGCTTTGCCGGGGTCATCTTTCGAGCCCAACTCATAGGTAGTAATTATTAAATTTATTTATTAGTCTTCCATCAACACTAACTTGCTCTAAAATAAAGTTTTAATAACCATGTCCCAATCACAGTTTTTAGATATATTAATTTTATCATGTTTTTTTCTTTTGTCAACTTCTTCTTTTATAGCGCTTAATTCCGTAGCGGTATTCTTCGGAATATTCATTAAGTAATTTATTCTTTTCATTTAAATGGTTGCTAACAATTGCTAATTGTTCTTCTAAGTTATAAATTTCACTGTCTTTAATCTTTTCTTTATCAATGTAATACTTTTGTATTAATTTCTGATTTTGAAGGGCTGCATAATTTCTAACCGGAACTGTAGTTGACATACTAACACATAAGTTGGAACCACTATGTCCACTTTTTTTTGTTGAATAAAATGATTTGTATGGTGGTTCTTGTAAATTATCTATTACTACATCAACTAAAGGTTTATTATTTAGTTTCATATTATTAATATTTTTTATACATTTATTCATAAAATAAATTTTATAAATACAAGGTAATTCTAATTTACCGTAAGCATCTCCACTATTATAATTTAAGTAAATCATGAAATTTTCAATAATATCAGAACATGATATATTGGAATTTCCACTACTTTTATTATAATATTTACTTAAAACAGGATTAGTCTTTTTAATAGAATCATTCAAATCTACCAGTTTGGAACAAAAGTCATTTATTTTAGGATCTTTTCCTTTTTTTAGTTGTTTTTCCAGCTCTTTAAAAGTCATGTTTTTATCTACGGTAATAATAGCTCTTTTAATTGAATAATCAACTATGTCACAAGTAGGTGATAATTCAAACAAATTAGCCATTACATATTTTTTTTGTTTGGATTTTAATGAGAATTGATTGTAGACTAAATTCTCAGGAAATATTGGTAATGGTTTTTCTGGTAAATAAATCGTTTTAGCTCGCTTATAAGCTTCAAATTCTAAAATACTCTTATCATTAATATAACTATATACATCAGTAATATATATCCCTAACAAATAATTACCGTTGGGCAAAACTTCTATTGAAAAAGCATCCTCATGACACACATTCTTACTACAATCAAAAGTCATAACCTGTTTATTTGTTAAATCAGTATATAATTTATTATTTATTTTTTTAAGATTATCCGCTTCTTGTAAAACTTGGGTACTAAAGTGGGGAGTTACTTTATATTTGTTATTAATTTTTTCAATGAATTCTTGTTTAGTAGTTGCTCTGGTGTCTTTAGCATAATCAATTAAAATATTCAATGATGAAATAATTTTTTTTCGCTCTTGCTTGCTATATTTAGAATTACTAAGTTTAGAAACAGTTCTATTCAAAATATTAAGGTTCGCTTTTCTTTTATTGGCACTAAAACCAATCGCTCGGTTGTTGATTATGTACGAAATTATTTTTGAAATTGAAATAAAGTCATATTTTTCAACTGTTTCGTCTTTAGTTAGATCAATATATTTTTCAAACAGACCAGAAACATTTGCTTCATTTTTAAAATATTGATTAAACTCCGTAAAAAACTCTTCAAAAACAAGTTTAAAAAACTTGATATCCTTTATTTCAAAAACTAAGGTGTTAACAATATTATCTATTGATTGATTTTTTTTAAGACTAGCTACTAATTTTTCACGTGATTTTTCGAATGTTTCTTTTGGTTGGTCATAACCACGTGATTCAATATTTAAGGCAATTAATTCTTCTAAATGACTGCATATGGTATCGATTAATTCATAGTTTCTAAAAAACAAATGTTTTGATTCAATTATATCATTTACCTTGTTCAGCCAATTAAGTAATTCATTATAATATTGATCATCTTCTAAATTAATGTTTGGGTCTTGACAATCAAATTGTTCAACAGCATCGCTTATTTCATTTTTATACAATGTTATTAATGCTGCTGAAAGTTGTTTATGATCATCAATTTTACATATCTCAAATATTTCTCTCCACGAACATTGTGGACAAGTTAAAAGCAAGTCTTTAAGCACACCCAAATTACTACCCATGTACTCCCCCTATTTCCTTAAATTTTTACTTACAATTCCTTGTTCTTCCGTTAATTGATTAATTCTTTCAATTATTCTTCTTGCTTTGACATTGGAAACGCCATCTTTAGTTATGCTAAGATGCTTTTCTAATGCTTTTAAATCAAGATTTGATGTAAAAAATGTTGGTAAATGTTGTTGCATACGATATTGGAGAATCGGACCAAGAATCTCATCTCGTCCCCATTCCGTGACTACTTCAGCTCCAATATCATCTATTAATAGTAATGGTATTTTTTTGATATATTCAAATTTTTCAGAAAAGTCTGTGTGAAAAGAACTTTTCAAATCTCTTAAATATTCTGACCAATAAATAATTGCACTTTTAATATTTTTTTTAGCTAACTCATTAAACAATGCAGAAATTAAATATGTTTTTCCACATCCAAAGCTACCATGTAAGTACAATCCTTTTTGAGCCTTATTTTGATTATATTCTTTTTTAAATTTATTTAGCCATAAGATGATTGGATAACGATTTTCATCATCCTTATAAATATCACTCATCTTGGCATTTCTTAATTCTTCTGGAATATCAAATAAGTAAACATTATTTAAGTGCGCCGTGTCTTTTTGCTGTTTTCGCTGGTAGCGGCAAGGTTGATAACCAAACTCTAAACTTTCATCAACGACAATTGGCAAATAGGCATATCCTGTTATTTTATTTTGACACTCTAAAAGGTTTTTACATTTTTGGCAATGACCATATTCAATACTACTTTCTTCTAGTATCGAAGTATATTTCATTAATTTATCTGATTTCATATTAAGTTTTTCAACTAATTCTTTGAAGTTATTATTTTTCAATGCCTCATTATAAGAATTTAATAAATTCTTATTTAAAGTTTTCCTTAATCCCATATTTTCAAGTTGATCAGATATTTTTTTCATACATCACCTACTTATATTCTTTTAATATTTCTTCTATTTCTTTACGACTAGCTTGGCTAGGTACTTTAGCTTCAATATCTTTATCAAACCACTCAGGTACACTTTCCTCTTTTTTAGAAGTTACCTTAGTTGTTTTTTTGTTTTTATTACGATTTTTATATTCTTTTTCAGCTAGTAACATTGCTTCTTCGACTGTTTCAACATTACTTCTTTTCCACTGGATAGCAATCGCTTCAACAAAAGCTTTAATTAATTTATTGTTATTAATTTTTAAAACATAATCAACTAAAACATTAACAACTCCTGGTTTTAAATTTAATTCGATTAATAGATATGTTAAAATATCTCTATCACTTTTAGTAATAATTGAAGTATTGTTTCGCCCTCTTAAAAAATCAGACGGAGAAGTTGTTTCAAATGTATAAATTATTTTATCACGATTACTAGTGCCATGAATTTTCTTTCTTAAGTATTCGGGCTGTTTTTTATATGCTAATGATGGTAATTTACCATTATTTTCAAACCTAAAATAATTTTGACAATTTATTTGTAATGCTTCTTTATCAATTTTTCTTTGTTCCGTGACTGAATTTTTTATTAATTCTTCAGTATTAAAATCATCTAAACTATATATAAAACTTAATTTATAAATAAATTCTTTAAGATCATTTGTAACACTTCTTGGATTTAATATCTCTTCCGGTATTTTTGATAAAATATTATCTAGATCTATTTTAGAAACTAATTCTAAACTGCGATAATTATGACGTTTAATATCCGAAGCTAAAGTTTCGACCGGTAACTCTGTAACTGGTGTAAAAACATCCGTAAAAGCACAGGTTATATTAGTATAATTTTCTAAATTAATCTTTGGTAATTTATAATAGGTAGTTATTCTTTCATACTCAACTTTTCCAACATTATTGTATAATACAGTATTTAATATGGGATTGGAAAAAAATTCATAAGAATTAAGTGGTGAGTACATTTCATAGACATAACTGTTAACACTCCCTTTTTTAATATATGTTTTTAAAAGACCAATTGCTTCTAATTTTTCACGAGCTTGCAATAGAGTTTCTAAATCTACGCGCATACTAGACATTAAATGATGATGAGTCCATTCTGATGAAATAAGTTCTCTTTTATCTAAGGTTGACCACATCGTAAAGTATAAGTTAATTGCTATTCCACCAATTATTGGTTGATAAAGCATCGTTAATAATAGGCGATCATCATTTTTTAAAATTGTATTATTAACAACGATATATGTATCTGCTGGTAATAAATTAACTTGCTTCATCAAATCACCTCTAATATTAGTTTATCATAATATAGAGTGAAAAAAAAGGAAAAACAAAACTTTTAATTTGTTTTTTCCTTTTTATTATTGATGTGATCATCATAAAAAATTTCATCAGGTCGCATGTTAAAAATTGTTGCTATTTTAACAGCCATATCATAAAATAATCTTCGGTTACGAGTTTCTAGTTGCGAATAAAATGATTTGCTAATGCCTAGCATATCCGCCATTTGTTGAACAGTATATTGATTATTATTGCGAATTTTCCTTAATTTACTATACATCCTTACCCCCTCAATCTATAGTTAATTCAACATTATGGTATATATTTTGAACATCTTCTACTTCTTCTAACATGGTCATCATTTTATTAAACGATTCTAAATTATCACCAGTTAAAGTAATTGTATTTTTGGGTATCATTGTAATTTCTTCAACAATAAATTCAACATTAGGAAGTAATTTATTAATACTTTCTTTAACTTTAAATAAATCTTGTGGACCGGCGTATATTGTTATAACACCCTCATCATTTTCAATATCATCAACTTCAATATCATTTAAAATCATTGCGTCGATAACTTCTTCTTCATTTAAACCTTTAAATCTAACAACAGATAAATGATCATACATATATGAAACACTACCACTAACACCTAACTTACCATTATTTTTATTTAGTGCTGGTCTTACATAACTTAAAGTTCGATTAACATTATCAGTTAAACAATCAACAATTAAAGTTGAGCCACCAGGTCCGAAAATTTCATATCTTACATTGTCATAACTTTCATCAATTCCCGAATTAACTTTATCAATTGCTCGTTTAATTATATCAGATGGCACTTGCTCGCGTTTGGCACGTTCCACTAATCTCTTTAAAGCAGCATTTGATTCAACAGTAGTTCCACCTGATTTAGCGGTTTGATATATCTCCCTTGAATATAATGAGTATAATTTAGCTTTTGCAGCTCCTGTTTTTTCAATACTAGCTTTTCTTACCGAATAAGCTCTCCCCATGATATCTCCCCTTAATTTCCATTATTCTACACCATTTTTTAAATAAAATCAACTAAAATTTTATTTTGCTATTTTATTTAAAGCATCTTTAGCTGCCAATTGTTCCGCTTCCTTTTTAGAAGTCGCTCTTCCTTGACCGTAAACAATTTCATCAATTTTAACTTCTACAGTAAAGATTTTTTTATGAGCTGGCCCCTCTTCATGAACAATTACATACTCTAAGCTACGCTTATCTGTTTGCACTAATTCCTGTAAAGATGATTTGTAATCACCAATTAAGTCAAGTGGTTCTGCCTCAATCATTGGTATAACATATTTATAAACAAATTTTTTTACTTCATCCAAACCCTTGTCTATATACATTGCCCCTAGAAAGGATTCAAAAATGTCAGCAACTGTAGCCTTGCGATATTTCCCACCGTGTTCTTCTTCTCCTCGACCTAATTTAATATACTGATTTAATTTAAGTTTTAAAGAATAACCATATAATGCATTTTCACAAACATAGTGAGCTCGTAATTTAGTCATTATCCCTTCGTCCTGATTACAGTTTAAATATAAGTATTCGCTAATAATTAGTTCAAACACTGCATCACCCAAAAACTCTAAACGTTCATAACTCTCTATGTTTTCCTCATTAGCATAAGATGAGTGCGTTAAAGCGCGCTCGTATAATTCATAATTCTCGGTAGTAATACCTAACTCTTTTAATATTTTCATTTTATCTCCCACTTATTTCAATACTGCTTTTCTATCTTTATTATAACACGTGTCACCCTATTTAGTAAATATGTGTGAAATATATTCTTTATGCTATATTATAATTTACTTATTAAATTTACTTTTTATACAATTTTTAGTATAATATTATTGGTGATAAATTTGAAACATCTTTTAATATACTTAATTAAAGGTTATCAAAAAATTCCAGGTAGTTTCCACCAAAGTTGCCGGCATATACCTACGTGCTCTAATTATGGAATGGAAGCCATAAATGAATATGGAAGTTTAAAAGGAAGTTTTTTAACAATAAAAAGAATTATGAAATGTAATCCATGGGGAACCTCTGGTTATGACCCTGTTATTAAAAAAGGAGAAAAAGCATGAAAAAATTATCTAAAATTATATTTATATTTATTCTTTTATTATCAATATCAGGTTGTTTTAAAAGAGATAGTTTAGAAGGTATAACAATATATACAACCGTCTATCCCATTGAATATATTACTAACCGCCTTTATAAGGAACGCAGTGATATATATAGTATTTATCCTGATGGTATCATTGTTGATAATTATAATTTGACTGACAAACAAATTAAAGACTATAGTAAAAGTAGTTTATTTATCTTTAATGCCTTAAGTCGAGAGAAGGATTATATTATTCCGATGTTTAATCATAATAAAAACATAAAAATTATTGACTCATCATTAACTATGACTTATGATTATGGCATTGAAGAATTATGGTTAAACCCTTCTAATTTCTTAATGATGACTCAAAATATAAGAATGGGTTTTAAAGATTATATTAATAATCACTATTTAAAAAACGAAATTGATGAAAATTATCAAAAGATTTACGTAGAGGTATCGAACTTAGATGCTAATTTAAAGCAATTACCGGAAAATGCCACTAATAATGTTATTGTTGTCGGTAATAATATTTTTAAATTTTTAGAAAAATATAACTTTAATGTCATATCGTTAGAAGAAACAGACCAATTAACTGATAAAACAATTGCTGATGTTAGGAAATTAATTAATGATGACATAATAAATTATATTTTTATAAAACAACATGACGAAATTAACGATACGATTAAAAAATTAGTTGATGAAACAGATGTTAAAGTTGAGGTGCTTCATTCGATAACCAATTTAACCGAAAATGAGCGCAACAACAATTTAGATTATATATCTTTAATGAATGAAAATATTGAAAAATTAAAAGATGAATTATATGATTAAAAAAACAGTTCCAATTCGAACTGTTTTTTAAAATCCCATTATTAAACAAATTACAAAGAACGCAATTCCCAAACCTAAAGTTAATCTACTTATAAATAACTCTGAACCTCGTTCTTTTCTATTGGCAAATAAACTTTCATTACCACCTGAAATTACATTAGAAGCACCCTCTGCTTTTCCACTTTGCAAAAGGACAATCGCAATTAATAGAATGCTAATGATGATTAATAAAACTTTCATGATTTCCTCCTTAATACTAACTACATAATAATTTAACATAATTAAGAAATAAATGCAAGTTTATTTCTTTGGGTTGATAACAACATAATTGTGATTATCGAAATTTATATTATCGATAATTTTTTTTAAATCATCAAAACTTAAATTTCTAATTTCCTGGTATTCATCAGCTATTATTTCACCTTCACGAACAATCATACTAGTTACCCAATTGTTAATTCGAAAAATACTATCACTCATATAAATATAGGAACTAATAATATTTTTTTTCTTTCTTTCAAAAGTTTCTAAATCAACGTTAAATTCGTTAATTTCACTTTCAAGCATTGATAATAATTTTTGTGGTTTTTCTGTTTCAGCTAAGATAATAATTAAAATATGAGTATCCACATCCACTAACATATAATCTAAATTTGTGTTAATAATGTGCATTTCTTTTAACTTATCATTAAATTCTGAGGTTGAACTAAATTTCATTTCAAAATACAGTAAGATATATTCAATAATATCTCTTCTAGGAATATCAGAAATATTACTAATGTTAATTTTATAGGTGCTAGAAACTTTAGGAATAGCAATATTCATGGAAATTTTTTCTTTTGTTTTAGCAACCTTGTCTGGTTCGTTATAATCTTTTATTTTAATCTTAGACTTTAGGGTCATAAACTCTTTTTTATTTTGATTGTTTTTAATTACACTTAAAATTATCTCGGGATTTACATTTCCCGTTATTACTAAAAACATATTACTAGGGTGATAAAATGTATTATAACAAGCATATAGATCTTCTTTAGTGATACTATTAATACTTTCTACAGTACCAATAATGGGGATTTTAATAGGATGTTTACAAATACTATTATAAATACTTTTTTCGTATAATGTGAAAAATGGATCATCTTGATACATTTTAATTTCTTGTTCAATGATTCCTTTTTCTTTTTCAACATTTTCATCAGTAAAATAAGGTTTTTGAACAAAATCTAATAAGAACTCTAAATTTTTTTCTAAGTCAGTTGAACTAGAAAAAAGATAAGTAGTTTTATGTTGAGAAGTATTAGCATTAGCATCCGCCCCATGTTCAGCATAAAAGGCAAAAGGATTAGTGCCATCTTCTTGCTCAAACAATTTGTGTTCTAAAAAATGAGCGACTCCGTCTGGAACCTTAATCATTTTTTTACCATCTATTGGAACAAATTCTTGATGTTTAGAACCGAATTTAGTATTAAAAGTAACATAAGCATTATTGATATTTGCTTTAGGAATAATATACACATCAAGTCCATTGTCAAGTTTCTCATGATATAGTTCTAAATCCAATTTATTTAATGTGATTACTTGCATATTATCCCCCTCCTTCTAACAAGAAAATTGTATCAACATGAATTTTTTTAGCAAAATCAACAATCATTTGTTTAGTGATTTTTTGAACATTAGCAATCTTCATGTCAATATCATCATCATTATAGTATACTCGAGCTATGTAATATTCCATTATAGAAATCGGAGAATTGGTAATTTCTTTAAAACTATTAACAAAAGTTGTTATGGTATTACTAATTTCGGTTTCTTCAATCAAACCTTTAGCAATATTATTAATTTCTTTTCTTATTAATTTGATTGTTTTCTCGCCATTTTCTTGATTAATACCCGCTCTGATAATTAAAATGTTACTTAAAATTTTTATCTGAGATGAAATACTATAGCAAAGGGAATGTTTTTCACGAACGGTATTAAACAATTTTGAATCTGGTCCCCTACCTAAAATATAATTATAAACATACCAAACATAATTTTTTTCAAAATCAGTCAACTTTGATATTTTGGCCCCCATTACTAATTGGCTTTGTTTAGAATCAAAATTCTCTTTAACCTTTTTAGCACGTTTCCTAACCTTTTCGTGTTCAATATAAAGACTATCACTTTGCTTTTTTATTGTATTAACTGGAATTCTTTCAGTTAACATTTTTTTAATTACTTGATTATCCACATCACCAACAATAAAAACATCAATAAGATCACTGTGAATCACTTTTTTGTAATATTCGGTTAAACTTTTTGGGGTAATCTTCTCTAAATCATCCATATATCCAGATCCAACAAAAGAATAGTAAGCATTAGGATCCATGGCTTCTAACATTTTTACATAAGCATAGTAACTAGGGTTTTTATCACGTTCTTTAAAGGAATCAACAGCTTTATTTTTTACAATTTCTAATTTATCACTGCGAAAATTACCATCTTTAAAATCTGGCTCAAATATAGTTTCTAAAAAAAATGTTATTGATTTTTCAAGCATTCCTTTTTCAGTATATTTTTCATTTAAAAATTGAGTAGAAAAAGACATAAAAGCTGTTTTGCCACTTATTCGTGAACCGCCAGAAATTTTTTGATTATATAAATCTTCTTTAGCAATTATTAACGATCTTTGACTAGGATATTTAGCAGTAGATTCAAATAAAATATCACTTAATAACCGGCGATAAGTTAATTCTTCTTTTATAGCTTTTCTCCTAAAATCAATATGCATATTAATTGTTTTAAACTTATCCGTTTTGATAATGTGCAGATTGTAAGGACCAATTTCGTATTTTGAATATTTCATAACTCACCTCTTCCATAGTATATGTTAATTTCTCTATTTTATAATACAGACTCAAGGGCTAGTTTAATCATCTCCGTAAAGGCTGTTTGACGTTCTTCACTTGTTGTTTCTTCTTTAGTTACTAAATTATCAGATACTGTCAAAAGGCAAGCCGCTTTCTTTTTGAATAAATTAGCATTATGAAACAGCGCGAAAGTTTCCATTTCAACAGCCAAACAATGTTCATTTTTATATAACTCCTGAAATGGATTATTATTTCTATAAAACACTTCACTACAATGAATCTTTCCCACATTAAGTTTTAAGTTATTGTTAATAGCTGCTTTAATAATTTGATCATTTAATTTTGGCGAAGATAAAACTGATTTTTTATCATAACCATTTTGCGTTAAAGCATAATTAGAATCAGAATAACTTTCCGACACTAAAATTAAATCATATAAATTTAATTTTTCAGTATATGCTCCACATGAACCAACTCTAATAATTACATCAACATCATAATAATGAAATAATTCATAAGAATAAATCCCCATACTAGGTATTCCCATCCCTGATGCCATAACGGTTACTTGTTTTCCTTTGTAGTAACCGGTATAACCTAACATTCCTCTTACTTGATTAATTAACTTATAATCAGTTAAATGCGTTTCTGCAATAAACTTTGCGCGAAGTGGATCTCCGGGCATTATTACTATTTTGGCAATATCTTCTTTTTTTGCCTCAATATGCGGTGTCATAATTTCTACCTCCTATTATATATAGTATATCATGGATATTTGTTATTTTTCATAAGCTTCTTTTTTTAGAAGCTTCTTTAAAAACTGACCAGTATAACTTTCTTTGTTTTGGGCAACTTCTTCAGGTGTACCAGTTGCTATAACCGTTCCCCCTTTGTCACCGCCTTCAGGTCCTAAATCGATAATATAATCAGCTGTTTTGATGACATCTAAGTTATGTTCAATTACGACAACAGTATCACCGTTTTCAACAATTCGATTTAAAATAACTAATAATTTTTTTATATCGTCACTATGTAGTCCAGTTGTTGGTTCATCTAAAATAAATAATGATTTACCAGTTGGTTTCTTTTGTAATTCTTTAGCTAGTTTTACACGAGCTGCTTCACCACCACTCAAAGTTGGTGCACTTTGTCCTAGTTTAATGTATGATAATCCAACATCCATTAGCATATTTAATTTCACATGAGCTTTTGGAACATTTTCAAAAAAGTTAGTTGCTTCTTCAACACGCATTTCAAGTATGTCGTGAATGTTTTTATTTTTATATTTAATTTCTAATGTTTCTCTATTATAACGAGTTCCGCCACATACTTCACAAGGAACATAAACATCTGGTAAAAAGTGCATTTCAATTTTTTTAACACCATCACCTTGACATGCCTCGCATCTTCCACCTTTAACATTAAAAGAAAATCTTCCTTTAGAATAACCCCTAATCTTAGCTTCTTTAGTCAAAGTATAAACATCCCTAATATCATCAAAGACTCCAGTATAAGTTGCTGGGTTACTACGGGGTGTCCTACCAATTGGTGCTTGTGATATTTCAACAACTTTATCAATATGTTCAATTCCTTTTATACTTCTAAATTTACCAGGTTTAACTTTAGTTCGATATAAATTACTGGCAACAGCTTTATATAAAATTTCATTTACTAAACTGCTTTTTCCACTGCCACTAACACCAGTAACACAAATAAAAGTCCCTAGTGGAAATTTAACAGTTATATTTTTTAAATTATTTTCCTTGGCCCCTTTAATTTCAAGATACTTTCCATTACCGGAACGCCTGTTTTTAGGAATTAATATTTTTTCTTTTCCACTTAAATAACGCCCTGTTATACTTGCATCATTGTTCATAACATCTTGAGGGGTACCAGCCGCAACAATTGATCCACCATGTTGTCCTGCTCCTGGTCCAATATCAACTAAATAATCACTAGCTAACATGGTATCAGTATCATGTTCGACAACAATTAATGTATTCCCTAAGTTGCGCATATTAATTAATGAATCAATTAGTTTTTGATTATCCCTTTGGTGTAATCCAATACTAGGTTCATCTAAAACATATAAAACACCAGTTAACTGTGAACCAATTTGAGTAGCTAATCTAATTCGTTGGGCTTCTCCCCCACTAAGTGTTCCAGCATTTCTAGCTAACGTTAAATAATCTAATCCAACATTAATCAAAAAATCTAATCTTGAAATTATTTCTTTAAGAATTATTTTTGATATTTCAGTTTGTTCTTTATTTAGTTTTAACTTAGAGAAAAAGTTACTTATTTCACCAATACTTAATTTAGTTAATTCATAAATATTTTTTTTGCCCACCAACACTGATAAAACAGAATCACTTAGTCTAGAACCAAGACATGTCGGACATGTAAGCTCTGTCATGTATTGTTCAATCCATTCACGAATCCAAGTACTCTTAGTTTCCATATATCTTCTTTGTAAGTTATGAATAACACCTTCATAATAATCAGAAGTATATCTAACATTACCGTTTTTAGCCACATATTTGAAATCGATCTTATCCTTAGAACCATAGAAAACGATATTTTGTTCAGCTTTCTTTAAATTTTTAAATGGTTTATGGATATCGATACCATAGTGCTCACAAGTTGTTACTAAACTACTAAAATAAATATTATCATCAACATGATTCAAAGGGACAAGAGCGCCTTCACTAATGCTGATGTCTTTATTAGGTACAATTAGATCACTATCAATTTCTAATTTGATGCCTAATCCCTTACAATCAGGACAAGCACCAAAAGGTGCATTAAAGGAAAACATTCTAGGTTCCAATTCTGGTAATGAAAAATCACAATGCGGACAAGCATATTTTTCACTCATAACAATTTCTTCGCCACCAATAATATCAATAACGGCTTTACCTTTAGCCATATTAACAGCTGTTTCAATACTCTCGTATAAGCGGCTACGAATATCTTCTTTCATAATTAAACGGTCAACAATGATATCAATGTTATGTTTTTGATTTTTATCTAGTTCTGGAGCATCATCAATTTCATATTCATCACCATTTACTCTAATTCTTGTAAAACCTTCTTTTTTTATTTTTTCAAAAGTATCTTTATGCATTCCCTTCTCACCATGTACAATTGGGCTTAATACTCTTAGTTTAGTATTTGCCTCTAAGTTCATAATTTGAATAACCATTTCTTCAATACTTTGACTACTAATTGGAATATTGTGTTCTAAACAATACGGTACTCCAATACGGGCATACAAAAGACGAAAATAATCATATATCTCAGTTACTGTCCCTACGGTACTTCTTGGGTTTTTACTAGTTGTTTTTTGATCGATACTTATTGACGGACTTAAGCCATCAATACTATCAACATCAGGCTTTTCACTTCCGCCTAAAAATTGTCTAGCATAAGCACTTAAACTTTCAACATATCGTCTTTGACCTTCAGCATAAATAGTATCAAAAGCTAAACTACTTTTTCCACTACCACTAACACCAGTCATAACAATTAATTTATTTTTAGGGAGTTCGATATCAACATTTTTTAAATTGTTTTCGCGAGCTCCTCTAATAATTATTTTATCCATTACATCACCTCATCTTAGACGCCTTTTTATTATTTCTGTTTTTAATAAAGTTGTTGCGTAATCATTATAAACACCATTAGTAATTAAACTAAAATATTCTTTTAAGTTATCTGAAACATCTAAATTATTAATAACATTTAATACTTCATCTTTAGACATTCTCGAGACATTTTGTTTACTTAAAATATTTACAAATAAAATATTTAAAAGAAAAATATCTAACTCTTTGCGTGGTGTCATATCATCAATAAATTTATTATCAATACAAATCTTTGATTAAACCGGAACTGTACCAGCTATTTTCTTTTGTACTAATCTATCAACTTTTAGTTTTTTTTCTTTTAAAAATTCTTCATCATCATCAAGAAACTTTTTAATTAAATAAATATCTTCATAAACATATAAATCACTCTCAATATTAATAGATTTAACATTCAATTTTTTTAACTTTGATAACTCTTGACTAGTCATTTCTACTTCATTCATGATTACAAGCTCACTTTTATATAACATAGTTATTATACCACACTTGTTATTATTTAATAAAAATGTTTTATGTTTTTTCTTGGAATATTTTTACTAGCATGTTATAATTATAGAGAGCCTAGAGGAACTCTCTAGGGCTTTTTTTATGATTTAGGAGGTATTTATGGCTAAGTATGTTTTTGTTACCGGTGGGGTTGTTTCAGGGATTGGCAAAGGTATTGCGGCGTCTTCAATCGCCCTTTTATTAAAATCTCGAGGATATAAAGTTTTTATGCAGAAATTTGACCCTTATATTAATGTCGACCCAGGACTTATGTCACCATTACAGCACGGAGAAGTCTTTGTAACGGCTGACGGAAGTGAAACTGACCTCGACTTAGGGCATTATGAAAGATTTATTGACGAAGAATTAAATTATTCTTCGAGTATCAGTACTGGAATGATTTTTTCGACTGTTATAGAAAATGAACGTCGTGGAGAATATGGTGGTGGGACTGTTCAAATTGTTCCTCATATTACTAACGAAATTAAAAGAAGAATTTATGAGGCAGGCTCTTCATCAGGTGCAGATATTATTATAACGGAAATTGGTGGGACGATTGGTGATATTGAATCACAAGCTGTTTTAGAATCATTAAGGCAAATTAGATATGAATTAGGAGCTGAATCAACACTATTTGTTCATATGACCCTTATTCCTTATTTATTTGGTTCTGGTGAATTGAAAACTAAACCTACTCAACATAGTGTGATAGAACTTAGAGGCTTAGGTATTCAACCAGATATTGTTTTATGTCGAACTCCGATTTCTCTTAATGATGATATAAGACAAAAAATCTCGCTTTTTTGTAGTATTCCCAAAACTCATGTTTTAGATGCAATAGATGTTAAAAGTGTCTATAAAATTCCAATTAATTATTACGATCAAAAAATGGATGAAATTATATTAAACCAATTCAACTTACCTTTAAATAAAATAAATTTAGAAACGTGGAATGATTTAATTGATAAAGTTCAAAGTTTAAAAAAAGAAGTTGATATCGCCATAATTGGAAAGTATGTTGAGCTTATTGACGCTTATATATCGGTAAAAGAAGCTTTAACCCATGCTGGTTATCATTTGGGTACTAAGATCAATATTACTTGGATTGATACTAAAGATTTAAAAGAAACAACTAAATTAAAATCACTATTAAAAAATGTTCACGGAATTATTATACCTTATGGACCTGCTGAAGTTGAAATTATTGATGTTGTAAAATATGCAAGAGTAAACAAAATTCCCTTTTTAGGAATTGATTTAGGATTTCAAATGGCGATTATTGAATTTGCTAAAAATGTTTGTAATTTAGAAAATGCCACATCCAGAGAATTTAATGAATTAGCGAAGAAACCAATTATTGATCTTATGAGTGAGCTAAAAAACAATTATGGTCTGCGGGATAATAATCGAATTGGTAATTATAATTGTATAATAAAGAAAGATAGCCTAGCTAGTGAACTATATAAAGTAAATAATAGTCTAGAAAGGCATCGCCACAAATATGAATTAAATTTAAATTATAGACAAGTATTAGAAGAAAACGGATTAGTTATCTCCGGTTATGATGAAAAGACTAAATTAATTGAAATCATTGAACTTAAAGACCACCCCTACTTCGTTGCTTGTCAATTTAGAGCCGAATTCAAAAGTAGACCAATTAAAGCTCATCCATTGTTCTTAGGATTTGTTGATAGTTGTCTTGAACAAAAAAATAAAAAGAGGTAAGCCTCTTTTTTTATTTAAATAACCTTAATATATCATTATAAGTTACTAAAAGCATTAGTAATATCAAAAGTGAAAAACCAATATTGTGAACTATATTTTCAACTTTGGCATTAATTGGACTTCCTTTGATTTTTTCGATAATTAAAAATAATAATCGACCACCATCAAATGCTGGAAATGGCATAATATTAATAAAGCCTACATTAATACTTAAAAAAGCAATTAAATAAACTAAATTAATTAAACCTGCTTTAGCTGTTTTTCCAACAATACCATATATTCCAATTGGTCCTGCTAATGAATTCAATTTCAATTGTCCAGTTATTAATGATTTAACAATAATCATCATTTGTTCAATTAAACTACCTGTTTTAGCAAATGCGAATTTAATTGAAGGTAGAATTCCTTTGGTAACACTATTATCAAGTGAAAATCCATATCTATACATCTCAGTACCATTTTCTTCTATTTTTTTAGGTTCTAATTCAACCTTTTTAATTGCATTGTTATTATCAACTACCTCAAAGGTTAAGTTTTTACCATTATTTAATTGTAATTCTAATAAAAAACGATCAACAGAATTAACCTTTTTATTATTTACTTTTATAATTTTATCACCAGGTTTTAATTCTGTATTGTAAACTGGATACTCCTCATCTAGTGATGTAATAATTGGTTTGTTATTGGGTGCTCCTACTACTAAACCTACAATAAATAATAATATAATTGCTAAAATAAAATTAAAGATTACTCCAGCAGTAATTGTTAAAAGTCGTTGAATCCATGTTTTGGATTGAAATCTTTGTTCAAGGGGAACACTTTCATCAACTTCTACTTCTTCACCAGACATACTTACATAACCACCAATTGGTAACAGTCTAATAGAATAAACAGTTTCATCATTTTTACGATTAAATTTAAATAATCTCGGTCCCATCCCAATTGAAAATTCATAAATATATATTCCAGCTTTTTTAGCAAAAATAAAATGTCCAAGTTCATGAATAAAAACAGTAACTCCAAGAACTAATATAAAATAAATTAACGTCATATATACCTCTTTCTATAATATTGATATAAAGAACATATAACCTAAAACAACAAAAATAATACTATCTAATCTATCTAAGATTCCACCGTGGCCTGGCATAATGTTAGCAAAATCTTTTTTCTTATAATACCTTTTAATACCTGAAAAAACTAAATCACCATATTGTCCAACTAGCGATAAAAAGGTGGTTGCTATTAACAATGTTGTTATATCAATATTTGGGTTAATTACTGTTAGATAAAAAACAGAACTAGTAAAAACCCCCATAATCGTTCCTCCGATTAATCCTTCCCAAGTTTTTTTAGGAGAAATGTCTTCTAATAATTTATTGCGGCCAATAAAATAGCCAGTAAAATAAGCAAAAGTATCAGTCATAATGGTAATTAAAAATAAATAAATAATTAAATCAAAAAGATTGTGACGTAGTACTATAAGTAAATGAAATGACATTCCCAAAAAGAACATTCCCCCAATTAAATATAGTGCATCATTAATATTATACTTTGTACTATCATGATATAAGACTGTCGGTAATAAATAAACCATAAAAAGTCCTGCAATAATACGATAATCCATAGAAAAAACTAACTCATTTGATTGGGGACTACCGATAACAATTAAAGTCATTATAATATATGAAATAAATTTGATAAAATCCGGTGTTTTTCTTTTAGATTCCTTAATATCTATAAATTCCTTTAATCCAAACAATGATATTATATAAATGGTTAAGTTATAAATACTTCCACCATATAACAAGATTGGTACAATGATTAAAAGAGCAACTATTGCACTAGTGATTCTTGTTTTCATATTTAATACCTCCAAATCTACGTTCTCGAACATTATATTCAATTAATGATTCTTCAAATGCCTCGTTATTAAAATCTGGAAAATAAATTTTGGGGAAATATAATTCAGCATATGATGATTGCCATAACATAAAATTACTCAAACGTAATTCCCCGCTAGTTCTTATTAAAAAATCTAGTGGTGGTAAATCATTATATAAATATTTATTAAAGATTTTTTCATCTATTAAATCAATTGATAGTAAATTATCTTTTACATCACTGCTTATCTTTTTTACAGCATCGATAATTTCTGCATGTCCACCATAATTTAAACAAATATTTAATGTATATCCAGTATTATTTTGAGTATCTAAAATTAACTTATCCATTGTTTTTAATACTTTGTTAGGTAAGGGCTTTTTTCTCCCTGAAAAAACAATTTTTACATTTTCTTCTTTTAATTTAGCAAATTCATTTTTAAAACTTTGAACAAATAAATCCATTAAATAATTTACTTCTTCATCGCTTCGTTTAAAATTCTCGGTTGAAAACACATATATACTTAAAACCTTTACCCCTCTTGAAAAGGCATATCTAATTATTTTCTTTAAGTTCTTAGCTCCTGCTTTGTGTCCTTCACAACGAGATAGCCCTTTATTTTGAGCCCATCTGCCATTTCCATCAACAATAATACCAATATGATTAGGAATTTTTAAGTTTCCATCCATAACTCTGCCTCACTATCTTATATCATTATAATATATTTTAAACTTTTCTTCAACTGTTACATCATCGTATTTATTTATAATAATTAGTTTTAGTTTTTTCAAATTGTTTTTTTAAAACTTTATTTTCTTCTTTGTGAAAATACGATAATAATTGAATAGCATATCCTCTATAATATTTATTATTGCCTTCTACCCAATCATCTGTTTCATAATAAGATATAAACATCACCTCTTAACACTATTCCATATTTAAATTTTGGCGAGCTAAAGTCCATATATCGTAAGGAATCTCTTCTAGTACCGTTGATAATCCTTGGCTTGCAGCAATTCTTTGAACTTCTTTAACATATAAACCTGTACAATCATTACCCGTTTTTAAAGTTCTAATGATCATGTCACCCCATCTAATTGTTTCATTATTAATATTACTATTTTTTATGATATTAATGGGAATGGATAAATCATATTCTAAATGATAAAATTCAGGACACCAAACATTATTTTTATATTCAAGTATTAATAAACTCGTACCTGGAAATCCGTCAGTTGGCAATCCAGCAGAACCAGGATTAAAAAAACGAATTCCCTTTCTAGAAAAAAACAATTGATTATGCTCATGACCAAAAATAACATATTTATAATCGAACTTATCATTGTATTTGATATCCCGATACTTATGGGTAACATATATTTTATCAGTATTAGGAATATCAATAACCTCGTATCTTTTAATTTGTTTTAAATCATTAATATCATCTTCAGTTAAGGATTGATAAGCTACTAGTATAGCTGCATTATTAGATTCCATGGTCCATTTTTTTTCTGGTGATTCGTGATAATCAATAAGATAATCCTCACGATTTCCTCGAACAATCCACGTCTTATATTGTTTACTTTTGATTTTTATATATTCTAAAACTTCTTTACTCTGTGGTATGTCACTGATATAATCACCACAAAAAACAAGACCATCTATATTTGAATGATCAATTAATTCAAAACACCTTTTTAAGGCAGTTAAATTGCCGTGTATATCACTTAAAACTGCTAATCTCATAAATTACCTCCATACTGCTAAACCTTCTATTATTACAATAGAAGGTTTAATATTTACTCTAGTTCTGCGATTTCTAATTTACTATCATTATGAATAATTATCAATGATGCTTCTTTAGGATAGCCCAGATCTTTAGTATATTCGATATTAGTTTTAACAAAATAAGCATTATTATCTTCTTTACCTAAATATTCATATTTTTTTGTTTCGATAGACGTAATGGTAACCTCTCTAACAATAGGGAGTTCTTGTTTACGATTACCGTAAATGTTGTTTTCAACGTGACTATAAAGTGTTTCTTTAGCAATCAAAACAAAATCATCTTGAAAAGGTTCATGGACAAATTGTATACCACCAACATCAGTATTGCTAACTTTATTAGCTAAAGTAAAACAATCACTAATAAACAATTGGCTAATAATTATAGCATAATTCTCTTCATCCACTTCATCTTTGCTTAATTCCGTTTTAAGATCATTAAAGAGATTTTTATAATAAGAACTAGCTCCTTCTTTTAATTCATAACCATTTATTTCACTAATTACTTTGGGTTTTTTAAAACTAGCTTTGGGTTTAGTAAAACTTTTTGCCAAAAATATTACTCCCCCGACCCCAATAATAATTACAATAAATAGCAAAATTTTTTTTCTACTTAGTTTGCGCTTTTTCATCTATTGCCCAACTCCTTCCATTAATTGTGTTGTTTCTTTAGTTTTTCTTATTAAATCATAAACAATAATAGAATCTGAAACTTTTAAAATTTCCTCAGCCCTTTCAGTGTATGAGGCAATTTCTTCAAAACTAACGGGTTCGTTAGGATCTAATAATTTCCCTTCATTTTTCTGGCTATTATAATACATTTTGTTTGTGATCCAATTCCCATCAGGAAAGACAACCATATTATTAGAAATACTAAAAATATCATTTCCTAAAGCATATGGATTTTTAAATCCAAACATATTTCCTAAAGTTGGGGCGATGTCATACATTCCCATAACTTCTGTTACTTCAGTAGCTAATTTTTTGTTTTTCGACCAAATTATTAATGGTACTTTTTTATTTATTTCTAATTCATAAGCATCAATTACGCGATAATCAGGATCATCTTCACTAAGTAAACTATCGGTATAAGGGTCATAATTATAAAATCGATCATATTCGTTTTTCTTTAGTTTCGCATCATGATCACCATATATAACAATAACAGTATTTTCTAATACTCCTGCCTCGTCTAAATCATTTATAAACTGGCCAATTGCATCATCAGCATAATGAACTGATTTAAAGTAATTACCTATCTTAGTGTTTTCAAGGTATGGAGCTGATACTGTTTCCTTTTTATTTGTTTCCTCATTTAACTTTTTATATTTAAAATCTACTTCAAAATCAACTAAACCTTTTCTAATAATATCGGAAAAAGGGGTGTGATTAGTTAACATAATCATTGTTCCGTAAAAATTGCTATTATTTTCACTTATTCCTTTTATTTTGGGTACTGCTTGCCTAAAAAATGATTTGTCACTAAGTCCAAGACCAATTACTTCATCTATTTCAAAATCTTTTTCATGGTAGTAAAAACGATCATACCCAAACTCTTTATGAACTACATTACGATTCCAATATGTTCCATTATTACCATGCATACTAAATGAGTAATAGCCCAATTCTTTTAACAGTTTAGGAATTGTAACATATTCCCGATTCCAATAATTTACAAAAACTGTTCCACTACTTGTTGGCATTAACGAAGTATTAAGAGTGAATTCACTATCACTACTGGTTCCAACTCCTTCTTGAGCATAGAAATTGGAAAAATATAATCCTTCTTTAGATAATTTATTTAAATTAGGGGTTAATTCAACTCCATTAAATTTTAAATCAACAACTATTTGTTGAATACTTTCAGCATGAATAGCAAGAATGTTTTGACCTTTAAAAATATCCGTATATTTATTTTGGGTAGTTAGATCAACTCTCTCCTCATAATATTCTCTGAATATTTTGGCATTTTCATCATAGCCGAACAAAGGATTCAACTGTGGTTTTATAGTGCTAATTATATCATTAACTTGATAGGTGTAAAGTCCAAACTTCATAACAATAAACTCACGATTCCATTGTTTTCCTAATCGACCAATATCTAATCCAGTTAACATTGAAACAAAGAATCCAATAACAATTAAAGCTGCAACTAAAGTATTTAAAGCTCTTATTTTACCAACTTCAATTTTTTCTACTTTTTCAAAATAATTATTCTTTTTTAAATTTAAATTAATATAAAACAAAGCAAGTGGTTGCCACAGGTAGAAAAAGTCTTTTATTTCTAAGATATTTTCAACAACAGCATCCGCTACATCAAATAATTGTAAAGTTGTTGATAAAAGCGAGATTGATGCAAAAGAAATATAATTAGTATAATATATTGAGTTAATAATACATAGGATGGTAAAAAAGATTGACCAACCAAAAAAATACTTGAATTGACTTTTAGGTTTTAGAAAGTAACCAAAAGAACCAATTATTAAACACACAGCAAAATCGGCTAATAACGGTTTTAATTCAAAATAATTTTTAACAGTAAATAATCTTAGTAACCAACTATTGAATACTGAACTAAGGACAAACGACATAAATAAAATATTAGTATTAAGATATGTCTTCGCTCCTCTTTTAAATTTTTTCAAAAAATCTTGCATTTTTCCACCTCGTTATATACTAAATAAGTATAGCACTTTTTTGTTTTTTTTTCAAATCAAAAAGCGATAAAATCGCTCTTTAAAATGGCCAATCCATTAATCATTTTATTACCTTGATTTTATGCTTATAAAATAAGCATTTGTAGCTTGTATTTAATATCAATCGGTAATTAATTGATACCATTATTAGTATCTACTATTTTTAAATATTATTGCTGGTATTTTTTTCCGCTTCATATCGCCTTGCATTTAGAGCGATTCCAAGAACGAAAATGTATGACAAAATATAAATCCAAATCATCATAATCATAATACTTGATAAACTGCCATAAAAAACATCATACCTAGCCACATTACTAACATAATAAGAATATATTGCGGTTACAATCATCCAAGCAAAGGTTGTAAAAAGAGCACCCTTTCTGGTATATTTACTTGATACAGGAGAATCTGGAGCAAGGGCATAGATTAGATTGATTGTAAAAAAGATTGCAATAAAGCCAATCGGCCATTTGAGTAATACAAAAAATTGATAGATTATTTTTATAACATTTTGATCAACAAAAAATGTTAAGACTAGTTTTACAATGTTATTGCCGAATGCTAATACAAGTAAAATAAAAACAAACAGGAAAACTAATAACAATGTTAAAACTAAAGATTTTATTCTTCTTCTTAAACTTGTCGAACTCCCCTTTTTATAAAGAGTGTTCGATGTGGTAACTACGGAGTACAAACCGTTAGAAGCAATTAACAAACCAACGATTAATGATATTCCTACGTTTATATCAAATCCTGTACCACTAACAAAAGGGATTAATAAGTCACTAACATCTTTGGGAAAAGTTTTAAGCATAAAATTAATAAGTGATTCAACCGAAATAGATAAGGTTGATGCTGCCAAGACAAATATTGTTAAAATTGGCGCAACTGAAATTACCAATGAAAATGCTACATGTCCAGGTAATATTTCCATTTCTGGTTTTTTTATCATATTTATTATAGTTGAAACATTTTTTTTAATGGTTGACATATTTATCATCCTAATCAATTTACTTGCCTTCACTTTCCTGTATTTCTTTATTATCGCGCATATCAAGTGTAGCTTCATTAATGGCGTCGTCAATAGTTTTAATTCCATCTACAATCATACTATAACCAATTGCAGCACCAAAATTATGAGCTAATGTTTTAAATTCTTTATTTAATTTGCGAATATGTGAAATAACACTTTTTTCATCATGACCTACTAAATAAATTAAAAACTCATTACCACTCGTACGAATAATTTCGCTGTTTTCAATTTGATTTAAAATCAAAATGTTAGCCGCTTCCTTGATAACTTTGTCACCTTCTACGTGTCCGTAGTTATCATTAATGTATGCGAGATTATTCAAATCAATAACAACAATAGCTTGGGGATAAACTTCACTATTATCCCATGCTTCAAGATTATCATTTAGATAAGTTCTATTTTTAAGTGATGTTAACTGATCAATATATTTGATTTTATTTTCTTTGGTAACAACTTTAACGATTTTGTTATCTTTATTTTTTTTAAGTGTTTTGCTTATTAATATTGTGGATACAATAATAATTAAAGCTGAAAATCCAATAATTATAGTTTTTAAAATAATTGGTTTTTTATCAATATTAAATAAAGCATAATAACTATTATTGATAATACTCTTATTACAAGCAAATGATAAATAGAAGTCTAAATAGTTTGCAAAAATTTTGTTTTCTTTGATATCTCTAATAACTAATCCGTAGTCATTAGGTAGATCTTCTTCATAATAAATTTTATGATTTTTGAAACTACTATTGCTGTAAAAAGTATACATTTCTTTATCAATTACAATAATTGAATTCTTTTTAATATTCTTAACCAATTTTGAAATATTATCGTAACTTTTAAGTTTTAAATTGTTTTTAAGTAAATAATTTGAAACTTCACTGTTACCAATCGTCATTAGCTCAACATCTGATAACGAATTTAATGAGTTAATAACTAGATTGTTACTTATATTTGAAATAACTACTAATTTATTATTATAAAATGGAATTGTCTCATAGACATCCATTTTATATTCATTATTAGTATTATTTTCTAACATTAAATCAATTTTATTACTATTAAAAGCTTCAACTAAAGACTTATTGTTTGAATAATCTTCATAAAGAATTTCTATATTAGAAACTTTAGCAAATTCTTTTAAAAATGCACTGTTGTAACCTAATAGTTTTTTATTAATTATAGTATCGTATGGTGCGTTTTCAACAAATCCATATTTATATTGTTTACTTCTAAAATTAACAATATCCTTTTCATTAATCATTTTAAAACTAAAATATGTATCATTTAAGTGACTACTATAACTCTTTTGATAGTTTTCAGCTGACCACTTATCATAATATTTAACTAAAATATTATTTAATTTATCTTTTTCACCTAATGTAATTACATAATCTTTACTTAATTCTGTAATATTATAGGCCATATGTAAATTTTCATTTTCAAGAATTTTGTTTAAATATAAAGTTTTAGGAACAACTAAAGCATTAATCGGATTAAGTTCATCTGCTTCATCAGTCTTAACTTCTGGTTTAATAATATCCGTAAACATTTTTTCGACAGAATCATAGACTTTAAAAACATTACCGCTACCATTTTTCAAATAGGTACTAACTTGCTCTAAATCAGAAGTTAAAACACCTATAGTTAATCCTTTAATTTCATTTACGTCAATATATTTTTGTTTAGAATTTGTAACAATTACATAGTTATCACAATAGATTAAAATATCATTTTCTGATGCTTTATCAACAATATTAAAAGCATAATCCAATTCGATTTTATCGTTATATTGAAAAGATACTTTATTGAGTTCTAACCCTGTTGTTCTTTCTAAATTTTCTAAAAAATCAAAAAAAACACCAGCCCCATTATAATTAAAAATGGGAACATTGTTAATAACCCCAATATCCATAACTGTATTTTTATTATTTTCGATCCATTGTTTTTCTATTAAATTAAGGGTTGTTGCTTTATCTTCTTTTGTAATAAAATAATATCCGCCTAATAATAGCACTAACAATGAAACTATTATAATTATAACTAACCTTTTATTTTTCATATCAATACCACCTAACTCAATTAGTCCACTTAAAGGTCAATGATGATTTATGCTTATAACCAACTTTAGGATATATTTCACTATCCTCAACATTACTGGTTAAATAAACTTGGAAGTCAAAATAACTTTTTTCATCTTCACTAAAATTTTCTAATACCTTATCTCCAAAAGATTGTGAGCTAATTAAATCAACATCACCATCAAATTGGATGTTGAAATTAATAATACGACCCGATAAAGTATAACTTACCTTTTCAACTTTATCTTCCGTTTCCAATTTTTCACTTACTTTTTTCAATCGATTTTTATCAACATTAAACTCTTCAATTCCTTCTAAACGACTGCCATAAAGATTTTTACGAAAATCTGGATACAGTAATTGTTTAATACCAATAAATGCTGAAATCATTAATATTAGAAAAACAGCAAAAAAGATAACTTTTAATTTGTGTTTTTTGACAAATTTCATTGTTTTTCCTCCAATCGCCAAACATTATACTACAATTTATTAAATTGTGCAAATTAGAGCTTAGCTAATTCTTCAGTCAATAACGAAGATGCTTTCGCTGGATTAACTTGTCCTCTGGTTTCTTTCATTACTTGACCCATCAAAAATTTTAAAGCTCGATCTTGACCATTTTTATAGTCAGTTACAGATTCAGAATTATTTTTAATAACTTTATTAATTACCTCTAAAATTAGTTTATCATCATTAATTTGTTGAATCCCTAATTCATTAATAATGTCCTTAACCGCTCCCCCTTTATCTAATAATATAGGGATAATATCTTTTATATGTTTTGAAGATATAGTTCCTTTTTCGTAAGCATCTATTAATTCTTTAAAATTATGTTCAGTTAATTTTATGTCTTTCATTTCTAATTTATTTTTATTTAAATAATTTAAAACTTCCCCCGTCAAAACATTTGCAGCTATTATTGGATTAATATCATCAATAACAGTCTCAAAAAATTGACATAACTGATAGTTCCCTATAATTGTTTTTACATTATTTTGATTAATCGCTAATTTATTATATTTATTACGCAGAACATTGGGTAGTACTGGTAATGAATTTTTTACCTCTAAAATATATTCTTCGCTTAACTCCAACGGTGGAATATTAGGTTCTGGGAAGTAGCGGTAATCACTGGCTGTTTCTTTGACCCTCATTGTAATTGTAGAATTTGTTTTGTCGTCGAATCGCCTTGTTTCATTAATTACTTTATTACCACTTTCAATTAATTTTTTTTGTCGATTAATTTCATATAAAATACTTGTCCCAACATTACTAATTGAACCAATGTTTTTAACTTCCGTTTTAGTTCCTAACTTTTTACTACCACGTTCCGATAGCGATATATTAGCATCACAACGCATACTACCTTCTTCAATTTTAACATCACTGATTCCTAAATATAATAAAATCTCACGAATTCCTTCTAAATAAGCAACAGCCTCTTTTTCGCTAGTAATAACTGGTTTAGTTACTATTTCAATTAATGGAACACCAGATCTATTAAAATCTAAAATCGTGCCAGCTTGTCCGTGAATACTTTTAGCCGTATCCTCTTCAATATGAATTCGTTCGATAGCAATTCTTTTTTGTTTGCCATCAACATCAATCATTAAATAACCGTCATAACCAATAGGAGTTCTATTTTGGGTTATTTGATAACCTTTCGGCAAGTCTGGATAAAAGTAATTTTTGCGATCAAAATGCATCTCTTTATTGATAGAACAATTAAGTGCTAGAGCAGCTTTTAGAGCCATCTCGATAACTTCTTTATTTAATCTAGGTAATGCTCCTGGATATGCCAAATCAATTAAACTAATATTTTCATTTGGTAAACTATCAAAATTGTTTACACTACTAGAAAAGGCTTTCGTTTTACTTTTAAGATGAGCATGTATTTCAATACCAATTGTTGGTTCTAACATTCTTCTTGCCTCCCTGCATTTAAATCTAAATTAAGTTTTTCTTCAATATAATGTGCTATTTTATAAATATCTAATTCTTTAAAATAATTACCTACAATTTGTAATCCTATAGGCATATTATTACTACTTAAACCTATTGGTAATGATAAAGCTGGAACGCCAGTTATGTTAGCTGGGGCTGTTAAAATTCCATTGCTAAATTTTTGAGTATAATCTTCAAAATGATTGTTTAATTGAGGAGCTAGATCAGTAGTTGTTGGGCACATAATATAATCATATACTGAAAATAATTCTTTTATTTTATCAGTAATTATCTTTCTCATAGATAAAGCTTTGTAATAATAATCCTCAGCATTTTCTCCAGTTAAAAGATATGTACCAATAATAATTCTTTTTTTAACTTCAAGTCCAAAACCTTCAGTTCTAGTATTTTTATATAAATCTTCAATGGTGTCATGATTGTTGGTAGTATAGCCGTATCTAATTCCATCAAAACAAGATAAATTACTGCTTGCTTCGGAAAAGGCAATAATTTTATATATGGAAGGAATATGTTCAAGATAAGGAATATCAACATATTCAACCAAACAACCATTTGCTTTAAGCATAGTAATTATTTTTTCAAAAGCATTTCGAATTTCTTGGTTGATTGAATAATTTAAATAAAATGAAGGTATCGCGATTTTTTTAGTTTTAAGATCAATTGTTAAATCGGTAAAAGATAAATGCTTATCTTTTGAACTAGTTAAATCTTTTTCATCAAAACCTGATATTGCTTCTAATAACAAAGCATTTTCATAAACAGTTCTGGAAATTGGTCCAATTTGATCAAGACTAGCTGCAAATGGAATCAATCCATACCTCGAAACGCGACCATAGGTTGGTTTCATTCCAACTACACCACAAAATGCTGAAGGTTCCCTAAGACTACCACCGGTATCACTTCCAATAGATAAGGGAACTAAATTCGCGCTGACAGCAGCTGCACTCCCACTACTACTTCCACCTGGTGCACAATTTTCATTCCACGGGTTTAGTGTTGGTCCATAATAACTAGTTTCTCCAGTTCCACCCATAGCAAATTCATCCATGTTAGTTTTGCCAACGAGAATCATCTTTTTAGCTTTTAGTTTTTGAACAACTGTTGCATCATAAACAGGAATAAAGTTATCCAGCATTAATGAAGCGCAGCTTGTTTTTAAATTTTTAGTAACAATATTATCTTTAATAGCAATCGGTATTCCAAATAAAGGATTATCCACTTCCTCTGTTTCCAGTTCTAAAGCTTTTTTTCTAGCAGCTTCTATATCTAATGTAATAAAAGCATTTAAATTAGATTTTTCTACTTTGCTGATAAATTCATTTACTAGATCGATCGGTTTTATTTTTTTATCTTTTAATAACTTATGTATTTCTTCTATTGTTAACTCCAAATAATTACTCATTCTATCACCTTTGGTACTAAAATATAATCGCCTTCTTTATTGGGAATATTTTTTAAAATTTCTTGTTTTTCACTAATCTTAGTTGCCCTTCCGTCATCATAACAATTAAAATTGGTAGTGGGTGTAATTAAAATATCTTTATTATCCACTTTAATTTCTTTAATTTTGTCAATTTTTTCAAGTACTTGATTTAAACCATTAACATATTCATCTATTTCATTATCCTTGCAGTTTAACATTGCAAATTCTAAAATACGTTTTGTTTGTTTTTTGTCGATTTTATTCATTCTATCCTCCTAAAATATAAACATTACTTTTTAAATTATTACTTTCTTTGTTAATAAAAGCTGCTACTTTTTCATTTGATTTAACGATCACTCTAATATTAAGTTGATTATCAAAATTAACCATTTCCTCACTTATAATTTCACTTAAATATAATAATTCTCCATTATTAAAAGTTCCGCTATAAACTGTCATTTCAATATTTTGAATTTTATTATTATAGTATAAACCCCTTGCTGATATATTAATTGTATCTTTTACTTTTTTTAGTTGTTTTTCCAAATTAGTAAAAGCATTATAAATATTAATGTCATGTTTTAAAACATAATCTGAGTTTAGATATTGATGTTGGTAATTTACTTTATTTAACTCAACACTATCTTTGTTCGTAACACCAAAATATCTTATACCGCCTGGTAACATCGTGTTAGGATGGTTTTGTAAATATATTCCAACAACTATTTTGATTTTTTGTAAAGCAGGTTTAGTTCTTATATATTTAACTATTTCATTCGCTTTAGCAATAATAATAGGTTCTAAAGTATCTAAATCTACTTCTTCGTAGTCATAACTATCATATTTAGTTAAATAAGCTTGATAGGGATTAAAAATCAAACCAATTGTCAACCCTTTTAAATTACCATTATTAGTTAGATAATTTTGCTCATAAATGCTAGATAAATAAGTTGGGTTGATCTTAACACCATTAACAGTAATTTCTTTTTCCTTGTTTAAATTATCTCTTGATAGTAACTCTTTTAATTCACCGCGTTTTAAATACTGACCCTCTTGATATAAAGAATTAATTGTTTTAAAATGATTGGTCGATAACATCATAAAGGCATTTTCAATATCATTAACATCATAATTATTTAAAACATTATGAACAACATAGTTACCACTAATAGATGGTTTATAAGGCGCAGCTACTTGATAATAATCACTACCAAATTCTACTTCAACCTTTCTAACGACATTGTCATTATCTTTACAACCAGTTAAAAGCAGCACTACAAACCCTATTAATAATAACTTTTTCATAACATCACCCATCAATATAATTATAACATGGATGATTTAATATATGAATAGTTTAACTGTTAGAGTTTTGCTTTTTTATCAAAAATAGATAAATAATTAAAAGAAGCATAAAATATGCTTCTAATATTAGAGCCTTAATATTAATTTAAGTACTTAGTTGGTTTTTTTAAATTTTCTAATAATTCATTAGTTGTATTTTGATTTTGACTTACTATATACCCCTCGATTTGATTTAAATAATTTAAATCGCGATTTTTTATATCAACCTCTAATAATTTATTTAAATATTGTTTTTGTTCAGAGACAGCATTTATCAACACATTATCTCCAATTATTCTTAAATTATTATCAACCTTTTTAATTTGTAGTGAATCAATATTCGGTTGATAATCAGTAAATAACATTTGTTTTAAAATACCCTTATTTGCATTTGTGCTCTTAAAGAAATCTGGTATATCTGTTATCTTCAAATAAACTTTATCACCAGTGGAATATAGTTCATCAACATCAAGATCATGTAATGTTTCAGCATCCTTTTTAACTATCCCCATAGAAAAAGGTATACCGCAGGTAATAATTTTATCACCGATCATTTTTACAGCTACTTTATCATTCGAAATAAAGGTAAAACCATATCTTTATAAGGTACTAAATCCTTGTAAGACTCCTCTTTTTTCTTAATTGGACATATTGTGCCATCAATATCAAATATTACTGTTTTAACAGACATGTTATCCCCCTTTACACACGTATATTATACATAAAATCCAAGCAATTAACAACCAATTATTGGGATTAATCGAGTAAAGACCAAATAATTTGACATACAACATTATAAATTTTTGTGTTTTAGAAAATAAAAAAGCTGCTATCATTTAAGATAGACAACTTTTTATCACAATATATATTTTTTAAAAAATATAAGTTAATTTTATGGAGCCAACTTAAGCTCGCGAATCATATTTACCATCTTTCGTTGAAACAATAATTACTTCATCTGCTTCAATAAAAAGTGGGACTTTAATAACTAGTCCAGTTTCTAATACTGCTTCTTTAGTTGCATTAGTAACGGTGTTACCCCGAACTGCCGGTTCTGTACTTGTAACTTTGTATTCAATTTTATCTGGTAAATTTATTCCTAATAATTCACTTTCATAAAAAGTCAATTCAACATTTAATCCTTCTTTTAAATATGGTACTTCTTCCTCAATTTGTTGCTTATTAATTTCAATTTGCTCATAAGTTTCCATATTCATAAAATTATACGAATCCCCGCTTGCATATAAAAACTGCATTGTAACGCGATCGATGGATGCTCTTTCTATTTTGATTCCGGCATTAAATGTGTGTTCGATAATGGCACCTGTGCGCAGATTTTTTAGTTTACTTCGAACAAAAGCTGGGCCTTTACCTGGTTTCACATGTAAAAATTCCAAAACCAAATATATATTTCCATCTAGTTTGATTGTCATTCCATTTTTTAAATCATTAACGTTTACCATGTTAATCTCCTTTTAGTTGTTTTTATTTTTTTTCTCTGTGTAATGTTACAGTTTTAGATTTTGGACAAAACTTTTTTAATTCAATTCGTTCGGGAGTGTTTTGTTTGTTTTTTTCAGTACGATAATTTTCAGAACCACACACAGTACATTGTAATGTTATTCTTTCTCGTGCTTCTCCTTTTTTAGCCATTGTTTTCCCTCCTTTAATACATACTTTAATATTATAGCAAATTATTTATAAATTTCAAAGAATTTTTTTGAAACATTATAAGCAAGTCTACGGTTAACTGTACTTCTATATCCACTTTTAGCATTTACTGGTGAAATATCTGGCGAAATAATAGTAAATGCAACTGCCGGATCATCATATGGGGCATAACCAGCAAATGTATGACTATAAGTTTCTAAATCAACTACACCATCCAGATCTGTATCAATAAAACTCTCACTGGTACCAGTTTTCCCCGCGGGTTTGGCCGTGGTCGGTATATAACCAACACCAGTTCCACCACTAGCTACAACTTGTTTAAAACCTTCTTGCACCCTTTTTAGATGTTTGGTTTTAGCACTCAATTTATTTAGTACTTCTGGTTCTTTATTATAAACAATGTTCGTTAAACCATCTTTTGTTGGTTCATAGACACTTTTTAATAAATGAGGCGCGATGCGATAACCCCCATTAGCAATTGTTCCAATATATTGGGATAATTGAATTGGAGTATAAGTATCATATTGGCCAATAGCAAAATCTAACAGATGTCCAGATAAAGTACTTGTTCCTTCATAACCTAAACCTTCGTTAGGTAAATCTATTTTTGTTTTAACTCCCAGTCCAAATTCAGCAAAAGTTTTGCGATAAATATCAAAAGCACTTTCATTAACAGCTAAAGGCTCATTATATACATATTTTCCTTTACCAACTTTAATAGCTGTTTGATATTGATAGGAGTTCGATGAATACTTTAAAGCTGCAACATCGTCAATTCTTCCCAAGTAGCGCCACGAACATTTTTGGGGTGTAGCAGCAATTTTAATACAATAGTCATCTCTAACTTCACCGACTTTTAAAACACCTTGATTAAAACCAACAATATTAGAAGCACCTTTAACAACCGATCCCATAACTACTGATGAATTAATTATACCAGGTGTATAATCATAAATTTTATAATCTTTACCATCTTTAATAATCTGTTTAGATGACATGGCTAATATTTCACCAGTTTTGGGTGCCGTTATAATAACAAAGGAACGGTTATAATATTCGGTATTTGGTTCCTTTTTAGCTGCTTTTAATTCGGTTTCTAAAATTTTTTCAACTTCACGCTGTAATTCGATATCAATACTAATAACGATATCATGACCGCGTTTACCTTCTTTTAATAATTTATAGCTACCATCATTTAGTAGCTCATAAGTGTTTTTCTCTCCCTTTAAATAATCCTCATATTGATATTCTAAATAACTAATACCAACTCGATCATCTAAACTATATCCTTTTGATAAATAATAATCTTTAAGTTCGTAAGGGAGTCCTGATTCACTAGTTGAGACACTCCCAAGAATTGTTCTAAATGTATCCCCATAAGGATAAACCCGTTCCCAATCCAAACGTGTATTAAATCCCTTTAATTTATGGATGTTTTCAGAAATCTTAACATACTCATCATCACTAACATCACCTTTTTTTATTGTTTTCTCTGAATAATAATAACCTTTATTCATTAAGTAATATATATAAGCTGCTTTTTTATCTAGTGCTTTATATTCACTTAATTCTTTATCTGTAATTCTCTCTATTTTTAATTCTTCTATATCATCGAGCGTTAACTTTCGCTCATCTAGTTTTTTCCACTCTTCATCAGTTATTTTAGCAATACCTAATTGATGATTATTTCTAAGCCAAAATTCTTTTAAGTTTCTCTTTGTTAAGTCACTATAATCAATATTCAATATGTTAGCCAACTCATAAGCCATTTCTAACTCTTCAGTTCTAGTAATATCACTTGTTTTTTTATAATAGATGACTTTTACTGGTTTATTATCAACAATTAAACGATGATGGCGATCATATATTCTACCACGTGGTGCTGACGGACCTAAAACAACATTTTGATTTAATAATTTAACACGATTTGTATGATGTTCTTTTTTAATAACCTGGATAAAAAATAAATTAGCAACAATTATTAAATTAAGAACAACGATTATTCCAATTAATATATTATATCTATTTTCAATTATTTCTTTAATGTTTCTATGTTTTTTATAATAACTAAACTTTATATTTGGTTTACTGCGACGTTTGTTTTTTCTATATATTCTCTTCATACAATTTATTAATCTCGACAAAGTCGACTACATTAAAGAAATTATTGATATATTCATTCCGACGATTTTTATATAATAAATAATAAGCATGCTCCCACAAATCTAAAGCCATAATTGGGATTAAACCATATAAATATGGTGTTTCTTGGTTAGATGTATTAATAATCTCAAGTTCACCGCCAGTATTAATAACTAAAAAAGTATAGCCCGACCCTTGCATCAATGAAGCTTGCCTAATAAATTCATTTTTAAAATTTTCAAATGAACCAAACTGTTCATTAATAGCTCTACTAAGATTACCAACAGGATGATTATTTTTTAAAGGACTCATACTTTGCCAATATAAATTATGATTCAATACACCACCAGCATTAAATAAAATTTCTCCTCGTTCTTCAATTGGTAATTCATCAATATGTTGTATTAATTCAGGAAGAGTATAATTTTTTTGAAAACTTATTTTATTTAAAAGATTATTTAATTTATTCAAATAACCGCGATGGTGAAGTTCATAATGAATCCTCACTGTTTCCTCATCGATGTATGGCTCCAAAGCATCATACGAATAAGGAAGACTCGGAATATCGTACATATTACCATCCTTTCTTTTTTATGGTCATTAACCCTCATTAATATTACCAATAAAACATATGCTATTTTGAGGTGGAAAAATGAATGAATTTTTAATAAAACAGTATATTGCCAATCTTTCTTTTGGGGACATTAATAATTTTGCTAGTTCTAATGGAGTGTCGTTAAATCACGATGAAACAGAAATCATTTATAATAAT
>DUPI01000052.1 GCA_012838395.1 Mollicutes bacterium | reverse complement strand
TCTTCAGCATCGATTACATACCAATTGCGCACAACATCTTCTTTTTTTTGCATATATGTGTCTTTCATATGATTTTTCCTTCCTATAATATCTACTACAGTAAGTGGTCCCAACACTTACAATAGTGGGATATATAAAATGTACCAATTAAAATTCTACTAAACTTTATGTGAATTGTCAACAATATCATATGCTTTTTGTATCATTTTACTTCACTTTTTGTAGTAAAATATTAATAATTACTAAGTTTGACTAATTTTTTATTTAATAGTAGAATATTAATACCTAAAAAAGAAAGGGGGAATACAGATGAATTTAAAAAAAACTACATTAATAATTATATTAGGTTTTGCTATGACTATTTTAATATTAACTTATTTTATTAATTATAGTATTAATAAAAACATTGAAAAACTTCAATTAAATATACCTGCTACCGAGACACAAGAAACAAATAATAATACTAATCAAATTAATAAAGAAGAACATAATGATAAGGAAAATTCAGATTTAGATAATAATAATCAATCAATTACTTCTAACAAAGGGTCAAATAAACCTACTTCTAATAAAAAAACAATTTCCAAACCAGAACCTGCTATTTCTAGTAATGAATCAGAAGTATCTGTTTCTAATAAAGAAGAGGAAGTTCTAACGTATTTTCGTACTTTAGAAGCAGAAACTCAGTCTAACACTAAGGAAAGTCAATTAGAAAAAGTAAAAGATAAACTTGATAAAGCTTTTTTTACAACTGTTGATTTTGTTTTTTATAACAAGGAAATCAAAGGCATCACTTTTAATGAATTGAGTGATAAAGCTAAAATAGAAATTTTAGAAATTACTTCTAACATTGATTCTATGATTATTAAAAAATTTCCCAATTACAAAGAAACTATTAAAAGCGGAGGAAATAAAGTTTATAACATTGTTTCAGAACAAAGTAAAAATTTACAAAATACTATAAAAAATAAAATCGGTGATGAACGATATAATAATATTACAGATAATATTAATAGGGGTAAAAATAAAATTGTTGATATCAAGGATAACGTATTTAGCAATATTAAAAATTGGTATGAAAAGAAACGTGATAATTAAAAAAACTGATTCAAAATTAGGAATCAGTTTTATTTTGCTTGTTATTTAAAATCAAACTTTTTGCATTATCCTTTTCTATGATTGCTTCTTTAATTTTTTCCAAGATCCAAACTGTATCTTTATCAATTGGCATACCAGCAGCTTTTTTATGACCACCAGCTTTAGGAGAAATACTTTTAACTAACATTCCTAAATCAATAATTTTATTATATCATAAATATGCAAAACGAAGAATGAATCTTCGTTTTAATAAAATACATCTTTTAAATATAAACCTTCGGGATTTGCTGTCTTCCCAGCTTCTCGACGATCCTCTGACTTTAAAATGGTAATAATATCTTCACTTTTTCTTTTTCCTTCACCAATCTCAATTAGAGTTCCCACCATATTTCGAACCATATATCTTAAAAATCCTGTTCCCACAAATGAGATAGTTATTTTATTAACATTTTTGATGTCCCTGATTAAATTAGTTTGAACAATTGTTCTGGTAAAATCATCCTTCTCTTCATCCGTTTTAGAAAAAGATTTGAAGTTATGCTCCCCTTCTAAATATTTAAGAGCCCGTTCCATTTCTACAACATCTAACCGCTTGTTATATTGGTAAACATAATTCCTTTCAATCGGATCATATTCACCCATATTGATTTTGTACAAATATTCTTTGGCTTTAACATCAAATCTAGCATGAAAATTATCTTTTACTTCTACAATATCTTTAATATAAATATCTTCAGGGATTAAACTATTTAATGCTTTTATCAATTTTTCACAAGTAATATTCATTTCTAAATCAAAGTGAGCCTTCTGATTCAAAGCGTGAACAAAAGCATCAGTACGTCCGCTAGCATGAATTGAAACCGCTTCATTATCATTAATTATTTTCAAGGCTTTCTCTATTTCTCCTTGAATAGTTTTTACTCTAGCTTGCTTTTGATAGCCCTTATATTTTGAACCGTCATAAGTAAATGTCATAAAATATCTCATAATAATACTCCTCTAACTATTAATAAAACTAAAATAATTGTATGAACTGAAAACATGTATGTATCAAAAAAACTCCATTTATTCATTCTAAAGTTTGTTCTTTTTTTGTTAATATTATATAATCGCAGTTCCATTGAAACCGCCAATTCATCAGCTCTTCTCAAAGAATAAATAAGCATTGGTAATAATAATGATTTAATACCTATTAATTTATCCTTTACTTTTGAATCATTATAATTTATACCACGACAAGTTTGCGACTTCATTATTTTATTAGCTTGATCAATAATTGTTGGAATAAAACGAAGTGCTAAGCTTAATGATAAAGCCATTTTATTTACTGGAATTCCTATTAAACGAAGTGGTGTGAAAAATTTTTCGAGTCCATAAGTTAATTCTGTTGGTGGTGTTGTTAGCGTCAAAACTGAAGTATATAAAACAACTAAAACTAATCTAGCTACCATTATCGTTATTATTTGCCATTCGACTCTTAAAATCAAATTGATGATAATTATAAAAATGATTAATATTTTTAACCCTTTAATAGTTCTTAAATAAATTTTTATTGGAACATTTGACATTAAAAGAATCAACAATACAAAACCAGTTATTAACAGCACAAAGAATAAATCATTAGTTAAAAACATTAATGTAATAAATATAACTGTACAAATGATTTTAGATAGGGGGTTCATTTGATGAATTTTCGAAGTTATCGGATAATACCTACCAACCATAACATTATTTAGCATAACGATATATATCCTTTATTAAATCATTTATTTCATCCCGATAACCCATTTTAATATTTTTTTCTTTAAGAACTTTATGGGAAAACTCTACTAACTTCGGAACTGTTATTCCGTGTTTTAATAATGTTTCAACCTCAGAAAAAACAGTATACTTATCCCCTTCTAAAATTACTTTGCCATCTTCAAGTATATACACATAATCAACTATTTTGTGCAAAAAGTCAACATCTTGAGTTACAATAATTATTGTTTTATTATATTTATTTTTAAGCATTTTAATAAGTCTCATTAAATTACGCTTACTATTACTATCTAAGCCGACTGTTGGTTCATCGAAAATTATCACTTGTGGATTAAAAACTAAGATAGATGCAATAGCAACTTTTCTTTTTTCACCACTACTTAAAGTATGAGGATTTCTTGATAAATAACTATCATCAAGTCCAACCATTTTTAGCGCATCACTAACCCGTTTACTCATTTCATCGATTTTATAATTAAATGTTTTCAAACCAAATTCTACTTCCTTTTGAACGGTAGAATTAAAAAATTGCTCTTCAGGAAACTCAAAAATAAGCCCTACTTTAAATCTAAGTTCATTAATGTTAACAATTTTACTGTTTTTTTCGATATAACAATTGTCAATTTTAATATTGCCAGAAGTCGGCATTATTAAAGAAGTAATCATTTCAATAATTGTTGTTTTTCCACTTCCACTTTTACCAACAATGGCACTTATTTGATTTTTTTTAATCTCGAAATTTAAATCTTTTAATACTTCCTTTTCTAATGGGGTTTTTTCATTATATATAAAACTTACTTTATTAAATTTTATATCCATAATTTATTCACCATCTCATCCATATCAAAAATCATTTCATCGACTAAATTATAATACATTAATTTTAAAGATAATTCAGCCATAAAGGGTATGTCAATACCAATCGCATTAAAAACTTTTTCTTCTTGGAATACTAACTCCTTATTTCCCTTTAAAACGATTTTTCCTTTATCAAGAAGAATTACATCATCTCCATATAATGATTCTTCGATATCATGAGTTATATTAATAATTGTAATCCCTTTTTCTTTATTTAATTTATATAATATCTTTAATATATTTTCACGTTCTAAGTAATCAATACGATTAATAGCTTCATCTAATATAAGAATTTTAGGCTCCAAAACTAAGATACTAGCAAGTGCTACTAATTGTTTTTGGCCTCCACTTAATTGATAAGGATTCTTTTCTAATAAAGAGATAATGTTTAAATATCCAGCAACCTCTTTTACTTTTTTTTGAATTTCCAATTTACCCATTTCTAAATTTTCAAGGGCAAAAGCCATCTCATCCATAACTGTTTCTGCTACAAATGTACTATCTGGATGTTCGAAAATAACACCTATCATTTTTTGAATTTGTTTTATATTATTATTGCTTTTCAAAACGTTATCAACAAGAATATAACTATCTGATTTAAGTAGGCCAACAATAATTTTAATAAGAGTACTTTTACCACTTCCATTTGGACCAATTATCGTTGTCCAAGTTCCCTTTTTTATTGTTAAATTAAAATTTTCAAATATGGGGTTATCTTTGTATTTAAATGTTAAGTCCTTAATAACTAATATATCATCCAAAGTAACACCTCCGTCGCATACCCTATTATAATATAAATGGTTTACTTTTACAACTTTTAATCAAAATTTAAAAGGTTTATACGTTATTAGTTTATTAAAATATATTTATTTATTATTCATACGTTTACACGTAATTTTGCGGTTTTATTGACTTTAAGATTAAAAAATATTATTATACTTATATGGAGGTAGTAAAATGTTAGTAAATACTCGCGATATGTTAAAACGAGCAAAGGAAGAAAAATATGCTATATGTCAATTTAATATTAATAATTTGGAGTGGACCAGATTTATTTTAGAGGAATGTGAAATTAATAAAGCACCTGTTATTTTGGGTGTCAGTTATGGGGCTAGTAAATATATGGGTGGTTTTAATACTGTTTTTAATATGGTTGAGGCTCTTATTAAGGACTTGAATATTACAATTCCTGTTGCTTTGCATCTTGATCACGGTGTTGATTTTCAATCTTGTAAGGAAGCTATTGATGTAGGTTTTACTTCAGTGATGATTGATGCTTCAAAAAACCCTTTAAATAAAAATATTGAGATAACAAAAAAAGTAGTCGATTATGCTAAAACATTTGACGTTAGTGTCGAAGCAGAAATAGGTCATATCGGAGGCGAAGAAGATGGTATTACAGGTAACATTTTATATGCCGAAGTTGAAGATTGCATAAGTTTGGTTAAAGAGACTAATATTGATTCTTTAGCACCAGCTCTTGGCAGTGTTCACGGAATATACAAGGGAGAACCTAATCTAGAGTTTAATAGAATGTTGGAAATAAAGGAAAAAACTAATATTCCCCTTGTTCTTCATGGAGCATCAGGAATTCCTGAATCAGATATCCAAAAGGCCATTAATCGTGGAATTGCTAAAATAAACATTAATACTGAATTACAAATTGGCTGGTCTACTGAAGTGCGATCATTTTTAAATAGTAATCCAAATGTTTATGATCCAAGACTTATTATTAAGGCTGGGGAATCTGTTTTTAAAAATATAGTTAAAGAAAAATTAATTTTAACTGGAAGTGCAAATAGGTTTTAAACACAATTTAATTAAATAAACATATAAATATAATGATGAATAATGGAGGTAATCATGAAACAAATCGAAATTGATGGTGGACACATTTTAGAAGGAACTATTAATATTAGCGGGGCTAAAAACAGTGCAGTGGCACTTGTTCCAGCCGCTTTATTATCAGATGATGTCGTCGTAATTAATAACATACCAAACATATCTGATATAGACGCTCTAAACGAAATACTTACGTACCTAGGTGCTGAAGTATTAAGAGAAAATGATACTATCAAAATTAATTCTAAAAATATTATTAATAAAGAAATACCTGAGAGTATTTCTAAAAAGTTAAGAGCTTCATATTATTTTATGTCATCCTTACTTGGTAAATATAAACACGTTGAAATGTTTTTTCCCGGTGGTTGTTCAATCGGCGCAAGACCAATTGATCAAACTTTAAAAGGGTTTGAAGCATTAGGGGCAACAGTTATTGAAGAAGGCAACAAGTTCACAGTTTTTGCTGATAAATTAGTTGGCGGTCACGTCTATTTAGATATGCCAAGTGTTGGGGCAACAATTAACACAATGTTAGCTGCTGTAAAAGCTGAAGGTGAAACAATAATTGAAAACGCTGCCAAAGAACCAGAAATCGTTAATGTCGCTATCTTTTTAAATAACATGGGTGCTAAAATAAGAGGTGCTGGAACTAGTGAAATTAGAATCACTGGAGTAAATAAATTAGGACGAGGTTTTGTGGAAGTTATTCCTGATCGAATTGAAGCAGGAACATATATTATTGCCGGTGCCTTAATGGGAAATAATTTAAAAATTAATAATATTATTCCTGATCATATAGACAGTTTAATCCTTAAATTAAAAGAGATGGGAGTTAAAATGAACGTTCATGAAAATCACTTGTTTATTTCTAAAACAGAAAACATTAAACCTGTTATTGTTAAAACAATTGGTTATCCTGGATTCCCAACTGACTTGCAACAACCATTAACAACTTTATTAACCCAATGTTCTGGAACTTCTTATTTGGAAGAAACAATTTATGAAAATAGATTTCAAAACATTGCTTATTTAAGAAATATGGGGGCAAGTATTGAACAATTAGATAAACGACACATAAAAATAAATGGGCCAACAAACTTAACTGGAATGACCGTTGAAGCAACAGATTTAAGAGCTGGAGCTTGTCTAGTACTAGCCGGATTAGTTGCTAATGGTAAAACTATTATTAATAAATCTGAACATGTACTAAGAGGTTATGAGAATATTGTTGAAAAACTTAATGATGTCGGTGCTAAAATAAAGATAAATGAAATATAATTAAATAGAGTAAAGCTCTATTTTTTTTAAGGAGATTGCATATGAAACTTAAAACGATTTTAATTGGTAGTATTATTCTTTTAACTACTTTTTTAATTTATTTAACAACACTTGATAAGTTAGTTTATTTTTTAGCACTTGGCGATTCTTTAGCGAAAGGCACAACACCATTCGGTGAAAGTGATTATAGTTATAACGACTACGTACGTGACTATATTTCCAATAATAATATCTTAGAAAAATATATTGATGGTTTTATTAAAGAGGATTACCGCACAACTGATCTTATTAGAGATATTGAAGATAATCGGAAAATTATGATTAATAATAAAAAACAATCAATAAAAAATGCCTTAATAAAAGCTGACCTAGTAACTCTTTCAATTGGAATGAATGATTTATATTATAAAATAAATACAGCTAATTTAGAAAATAATGATATTTTTGACCATATTGATGAATTGATGGAAGACATTGATGAGTTGTTCACGCTTCTACGAAAATATTGTAAAGAGGATATCATAATTATTAATTATTTTCGCTCTACCTCATTATTAAATAATGATAAAATTAAAGAATATTTTAATTATGCTAACACTAAACTTAAAAATAAAAGTAACGAATACAGCATACATTATGTTGAGATTGATAAACTATTAGAAAATAACACTTTATATTTACCAATGCCTAATAATTATTTTCCATCAAGAAATGGATATGAAGCTATAAGTACTAAATTAATTACTAAAATTAATGAAACATTACTAAGAAATTAATAAAAAAGTTGCTTAATTCAATAATAATTGTTATAATATTAACGAATTAATTACTATGATTTTAAAAAATCATGGCGGAAGGAGAATTAAACATGAAAAAAGATACAAAAAAAGCATATGTTAAAACTTCAGTAACTTGTTCTTGTGGTAACACTTTTGAGGTTGAATCAAATAAAAGTGAATTACACATCGAAGTTTGTAATAAATGCCATCCTTTCTTTACTGGTCTTCAAGGGAAAACTTTAAAAACTGGTAAAGTGGAGAAATTTAATCGCAAATATGGTTTTAATAGTGAAAATAACTAATTATATTTAATTAATTATTTTATAAAAAGATAAAAGTTAGAAACGAGTTTCTAGCTTTTTTATTTATAATTTTGTGTTTTTGGTGCACCATACTATTAAGAGGGATAATTATGTCAAAATTAACAAAAACTCAGAACTAGTTATAAAAAAAATCAAATCAACTTTAATAACTAATTCCAATCAGTGGCATAAAAAAATGAAATATTCCAACAATTAATGCTAATATTAATTGTTTTTTTGGATTAATATTCATTGTTCCGTATATTAATGATAAAGAAAAAGCATCCATGCTCATCGACAGTGCTAAAAAAAATGTGGTTAAAATTGGCATAAAAAGAACCCCTAATATATAATACTTTATAGGGGCTTTTTATATTCTAAAATATTTTTTAATAATTTCTTTAACAAAAAAATTATACTCAACTTCAGTTGATTCTTCAGCTTCAATTAAACAAAGTGGCGGGAATAATATACACCACCAATTATCGCCTAATCCCTCACCAAGAGTTACTTTAACTGATTCATAATATCCTTCAGGATAGGTTACCCCTTTATACTCCTTTTTCGGAAAAAAATTAGAACCAAAGTTTATGTTATATTGTAAATGTTTACTAACCTTTGTTTTAATTTCTTGATCATGCTTCGAGTTACTATTTGGAATAACCCTAAGTCTAATAGCTTCATTCGGAATAATAAATTTACTATCATATGAATCAGTTAAAGATAAATAAGCAACAATAATAATTAAAATTATCAAAAGTCCTTTTCTCATAAAATAATCACCTATTTAATGTTGGGCATTAAATAGGTGATTTATACATTATTTATGATAAGTTTCATTTTTCATTATTTTAAATGACCGATATATTTGTTCTAATAGAAGTACTCTAAATAATTGATGAGGAAATGTCATCTTCGAAAAAGACAATTTTAAATTACTTCTTCTTTTAATGTCCTCGTGCAAACCATCTGTTCCACCAATGATAAAGACTATATTGGAATTAGTTATTAAAGTTGATTCGATTTTTTTAGCAAATTGTTCTGATGAAAATTGTTCTCCTTCAATTTCTAAGGTAATAACATAGTCATTAGTTTTAATGTGTTTTTGAATCTTGTCTCTTTCTTTGTAAAGATCACTAATATTATTAACAATTTCACTATCTAACTGAATAATAGTTATTTTAGTATACTTGGTTAATCTTTTGCAATATTCAGATACCGCATCTACTAAGTATTGCTCTTTTAATTTTCCAATACAAATTATTTTTATCATATTTCGATTAATTCCGTTCTTTCTTTTTGTCCCGCAATTATAATGGATTCAACTTTTTTATTTTTTTCGTCAAGAATATCAATTAAAGTTTGCTTTGCAATAGTCGGATTATTTGCTTCTTCACTTAAGTGGGCTAAAACAATATGTTTTGTTTTTGGACCAATAAATTCTGATAAATAATGAGAAGCTTCTTTATTGGAAAGGTGCCCTTCATCACCAATAATTCTTATTTTTAAGTGATGTGGACGGCTTGTTTTCATCAACATTTCAACATCGTGATTACTTTCCATAATATATATATTTTTATTTTTTAATTGGTTGTGATACTTCTTATTAATATATCCAGTATCAGTTATGTAAACAACATTTTTTTCATTACTTTCAAAAATATAACCATTTGACTCTCCTGAATCATGTGATGTTTTAATTGGTGTGATTAATAAATTGTCAATTTCTAATCCGTGATCAATATAGACATAATTGTCAATTTTAAATTTAGTTGCTATTTCATTATGCATAGTTTTGGTTAAATATACTGTAGGGTTATACTTTTTACAAAATATTTTCAAACCATTAATGTGATCACTATGAGTGTGGGTGATAAAAATACTCTTAATCTCAGTTGGATTTATATCCAAAGTTTTGAGTTTTTTTTCAACGTACAAGCAAGATGTTCCAATATCAATTAATAATTTATGACTATCAGTTGATATATAAGTACAATTACCTTTACTGCCGCTTGCTAAAATACTTACCTTAATGATAACACTTCCCACGGACTGATTTTATAACCTCCACCATGAGGCTTTCCAACCCATAGTTCAAAATGCAAGTGAGGTCCTGTTGAAGCTCCAGTGCTTCCCATAGTAGCTATTACATGACCACTTGATACTATTTGACCTACTGACACAAAAGATCGTGATAAATGGGCATACAATGTATAATAACCATTATTATGGTTTATAACAATGTAATTACCATAACCCCCTCCTTCATAACCAATATGAGAAACGACACCATTGTTA
>DUPI01000051.1 GCA_012838395.1 Mollicutes bacterium | reverse complement strand
CTTTTATCTACTTCAACTTGCGTCATTCCTAAATACATTTCTAATGTTTTCCATTCATCATCTGTTGGTATATGCCAGCCTTCAGGACATAAACCTTGTGATCCCTCAACCGTACTTCCTTTCATTGCTGCTGGCCATTGATATAATAATCCATTATACCCTGAACCTTGATTCCCACAATTATTTCTTCCACTCCAGCTATTTCCAGTGCCTATATTATTATAATCTTCTCTTGAACAATCATATCTAAGGTCTTCAGCAAACCAACATTGATCTCCTATTTTTACTGTTTTATATGTATTGTTATCTCGGTTATCAACAAAGTTATTACCACAAGAAAATGTTGGTGAAGATATTACTTCTACACATTGCTCACTATCGACAATACTATAATCAATATTAGCTTCATTTTCAATATGCATTTTAACAACCTTTGATAGATCAATTTTATTACCTGTTTTAGTATCAGTTAAATTTTCTATTAATTCCCCACTAGCTATTAGTGTTTGAATTGTTATGCAATAGACATTACCTTTAAAAATTGGATATTCATTGCTATTTTTTTCAGCAAATACTTTTGTCGAACTAAAAATCAATTCTTGAGTTGTCTTATCTATGTTTTGGGAAGTGTTTTTAACTTGCTTAATAATTGAAGGAAACGCTAATATAAGTAGCAATCCTAAAATTACAATTACCCCTAATATTTCCACTAATGTAAACCCATTTTTTTTATCTAACATAGTGCACCTACCTTTATAATTCCATTATACCTTTTTTCCAGGAATTTGTAAAACAAAAAAACAACTAGTTAGTTGTTTCTTCTTTTTGAACAATTTCTTCTTTTCCTTTATAAGTTCCACATTCTTTACATACACGATGTGGTCTTATATCAGCTCCACATTTTGAACATTTTGTAGTTTCATTACCACTAATCTTATAATGTGTACGACGCATTCTTTTTCTTGTTTTACTTGTTTTTCTAAATGGTACCGCCATATTAACACCTCTTTCTTATAGTAATTTTTTTAATTTTTCCAATTCCGGATTAATTTCTTTTATTGGTTCATTTTCCGTTATAAGTTTCCATCCTTCACCTTCTGCTTGAAAGTTTTTAGCATTTTCACTTACAACCTTCATTGGAATTTCGACTAATATATTTTCCCATATTATTGGAAAAATATCAATAGTATTTTCATTCTTTTTGATATTTCCTGATGTTTCTTCAATTATTTCTTCAAGTTTTCCACTTATTTTTATGTTAAATGGATAATGTACTGGTTCTAAAGTTATCGAACATTTTAAAATCATCATACCCTCAACATCAATATTAAGCTCATAATCAACTTCATCTTTTAAAATTATTCCTTTTGTTTTAACATTTTCTAATCCAATCAAATCAGTGTTTTCAAAATACTCTTGTGGTACTTCAAAACTTTGGTTAATAATTACTTTATCATCAATATTATTATTAAGTCTTGTTAAATCAATATTCATATTTCACCTTCTAATACTATAATTATAACCCTTTTTAATAAAAATATCAATCCTGATTATTTTAAATAGAATGAAACTATGATAAAATGAGATAGGTGATGAAAATGAGAAGTGTGGGAATAATTTGTGAATATAATCCTTTTCATAATGGGCACCTATACCATTTAAATAAAGTTAAAGAGTTATACCCTAATCACGTGGTTATTTTGGTTATGAGTAGTTCTTTTATGCAACGAGGAGAAGCCAGTATTTTAAATAAATGGACTAAAACTAAAATCGCGCTTGAACATGGTATTGACTTAATAATTGAACTACCTTATGTTTTTTCCAGTCAAAGTGCTGATTTATTTGCCAAAGGAAGTATTCAATTATTAAATCATCTTCAAGTAGAAGTTCTTGTTTTTGGAAGTGAAACTAATGATCTCACTCTGTTAAATAAAATAGCAAATTTAAGTTTTTCAGCTGATTACGACCAACTAACTAAAAAATATTTAAGTGAAGGATATAGTTATCCCAAAGCCTTATCAAATGCCTTAAAAACAATAACGGGCAAGGATATAAACACTCCTAATGATATTTTAGCAATTAGCTATATTAAAGAAATTAAAAGGCTAAAGAGTAAAATTAAACCAATAACTATAAAGCGAACTAGTGATTACCATTCTTTAGAATTAAAAGATGATATTGTAAGTGCTAGCAGTATCAGGCAAGCCCTTAAAGATAGTCTTGATATAAAAAAATTTGTACCCAATATAACTTATAATTATTTAAATCATAATTTACATTTTACCGAAGATTACTTTCCATATTTAAAATATAAAATATTAACGGAGATAAACAATCTTCATATTTATCAAACAGTTGATGAAGGAATTGAAAATAGAATTAAAAAATATATTATACAGTCTAACTCTTTAGACGAATTAATTTTCAATATTAAAACTAAAAGATATACTTATAATAAAATCAGGCGAATGTTAACTCACATTTTATGTAATTTTACTAAAGAAGAAGCTTCTAGTTTTGATGATATTGAATATATTAGAATTTTAGGTTTTAATGATCAAGGAAGAAAATATTTAAATAGTATAAAGAAGGAATTAACAATTCCATTAATAACTAATTACTCTAAACTTAACAACAAAATGTTAGAATTAGAGTTTAGAGTTACTTGTGTATATTCTTTAGTATTAAAAGAAAAAGATAAAATTAATCTTATTGAAAGTGAATTTAAAAACAAACCACTTATAAGATAATTTTATCTTTTTTATATTTCTTCAATTTTTAAGAAGTTAGTAGATTTAACTCGGTCATTATTTGGGAAACCACCAGTTATGATAATTATGTCCTTATCTTTTAAATTAAGCATTTCTTTAGCTCTTCTTCTTGAATCCTCTACTATCTCATCAGTGTTATTATAAAACGCTACAATTACTGGGTAAACACCAAAGTTAAGCGCAAGTGAACGAGCAACATGACCACTTGGTGTACTTGCTAAAATTACTGGTCTAGGTCTTAAGGTACTTATTTTTCTCGCAGTATACCCCCCCATCGTTGCTGCTACAATTAATTTTACATCCAACATATTAGTTGAATCAATAACACTTGTTGCAATTGCACTTGTAATATCCGGTTTTAGAATACAACATTGTTGATTTTGGTAATCTAAATGCATTTCTGTATTTTTACAAACATCAGCCATGAAGTTTACAGCCTCAGCAGGATACTTTCCAACGGTTGTCTCTCCGCTTAACATTATAGCATCAGCACCATCTAAAACAGCATTAGCAATATCGCTTACCTCTGCTCTTGTTGGTCTAGCATTTTTTTTCATTGATTCTAACATTTCAGTTGCTACAATACAAATTTTTCCTTGTTCACGACATTTTTTAATAATCATTTTTTGTAAAATTGGTAACTCTTGCATAGGCATCTCTACACCTAAATCTCCTCGAGCCACCATAATTCCATCACTATATTCTATAATCTCATCAATATTTTCGATTGCTGTTTTACTTTCAACTTTAGATATAATTTGAATATGATCATTATTTTGAGATTTAATTATTTCCCTAGCATGTAAAATATCTTCTTTTGATGAAACAAAAGAAAGTGCTAAAAAGTCACCATTATTATTACAAGCGTAAATAATATCTTCTTTATCTTGTTCACTAATAAAAGGCATATTTAACTTTTTTCCAGGAATATTAACTCCTTTTTTACTTCCTAAAACTCCTCCAACTGAAATATCACAATTAATGCCATCGTTATTTTTAGAAAGAGCAGTTAATTTCATTAAACCGTCTTCTAATAAGATAACATCACCAATTTCGATATCATCAATGACTTCTTTATAATTAAAGGTGATTTTAGAACTAGTTCCAATAATATCATCTTTTACAATAAGAATTTTTTTACCTTCTTCTAATACTATTTCACCATTTTCAACATCACATGTTCGAAAGTCTGGTCCTTTAGTATCAAATAAAATAGCAACATTAGTATTTAAATCTTTATTAATTTTAGTTACTAATTCGACACCATTTCTTTTTTCTTCTTCGGTTGCGTGCGAAAAGTTAAAACGCGCTACATTCATTCCATTTTTTATCATTTGCGACATCACTTCATATTTAGCACTAGTAGGCCCAATACTACAAATAATTTTTGTTCTTTTCATTTTTATATAACTCCCCTTCAATTAAGCCTGAAAACAACATTGATTTTAACACAAATTTGTTTATTACGCAACTTTTTTCGACCCTTTTCTCTATATGCATTACAAAAAAAGTTTTTATCCTTTAATTTTTTTTAAAAACTTCAAAAAATGATTAATAAAAACTTATTAATCATTTTATTTTTGACAAGTTGGACAGTAATATGTTCCCCGTCCATTTACTTTAATTTTTTCAATAATCGTTTTACAATCAAAACATTCTTGACCAACTCTTCCATGAACTAACAATTTATGTTGAAACCTACCGTGAATTCCCTCGCTTGAAGTGTAACTTCTAATTGTCGTTCCACCAGCTTCAATAGCACTTTTTAAAACAAGGTTTGTATTATCTATTATCAATTGTAATTCTTGGTTAGTTATTTTTTTTGATGGTTTTAAGGGATTAATTTTACTTAAAAATAGTATTTCATTAGCATAGATATTTCCAATACCAACAATTATTTGTTGATCTAATAAAACTGTTTTAATTGGTAAACTTTTACTTTTATATTTATCTTTCAAATATTTAACAGTTAAACTTTTATCAGTTGGTTCTAATCCTAAAGTTTTTAGAGGTACTTGATCATATACATCATCTTTAGTTATTAGATGCATTTTTCCAAACTTGCGAACATCATTATAGCGAAGTTCTTGGTTACTATCTAAAACGAAAACAACATGTTCGTGTTTATCTAATTGCTCATTTAACTTTTTTATATTATATTTACCTTCCATTCTTAAATGACTAAGTAAATAATAATCATTAAGTTCAAACATTAACCATTTGCCCCTTCTTTTAATATCAATAAATTGTTGGTTTATTATTTGTTTTTGAAATTCTTTAACACTTGGAAATTCAATAATTTTTTCGTGATAAATATTAACTCCAACAATTCGTTTATTTAATATTTTTCTTTTTAATGTTTCTTTAACCGTTTCAACTTCGGGTAATTCAGGCATCTAACACCTCCCTATTACTTTTAAATTAATTTTAGTATCACCGATAATATTTTCAACATTATTAATTACTTGATTATTTATTTTACTAAAATATAGTTCCAATTTATAATCAGTTTCATTTGATAATTTTAAATTATTAGCTAAAATAGTTCCCATGTTTAATAATTCAACATCATTTTCAAAAAAACTTTTTAGTTGTTTTTCTAGTAACGGATAATGAGTACAACCTAAAATTAAAGTTCTTACATTTTTTTCTTTTAAGGGTAATAAATATTTTTTTATCTCATTTTTACATTCATCAGTATTAATTTTATTATTTTCAATTAAAGGAACAAATGAAGAACAAGCTTGTTCCCTTATTTTTTTGATTTTACTTTTAAATATTTGACTTTTAATTGTCATATTAGTTGCTATTAGTCCTAAATCATTATAATTATTTTTATTTACATAATCAATTGTGGGACTAATAATATCATAGATTGGAATGTTATGATTTCTTTTTAAATCTAAATCAATATTAGAACTAACTGTTCCGCAAGCAATAATTATTAAATCAACCTGCTTTTCAATTAAAAATTCAATAATATTATTTGCTAAGCAACGTAATTCCTCTTTTGTCTTATTACCATATGGCATATTTAAATTATCACCAAAATAAATATAATGATGATTTGGATGAACTTTTATTAATTCTTTTAAAACTGTTAAACCACCAATACCAGAATCAAATAATCCTATTCTCATTTTATAGTTATTTTGTCTATATTACCCATATATGATCTTAACACTTTAGGAATGTTAATACTACCATCAGCATTTAAATTATTTTCAATAAAAGCAATTAACATACGTGGTGGGGCGATTACAGTATTATTTAAAGTATGTGCATAATATTTTTCCTTACCATCTTTTATACGAATTCCAAGTCTTCGACTTTGGGCTTCGGTTAAATTAGAGCAACTTGCAATTTCAAAATATTTTTGTTGACGTGGGCTCCAAGCCTCAACATCTAAACTTTCATATTTTAAATCCGATAGATCACCAGTACAACATTCTAAAGTACGAACCGGAATATCTAAAGTTCTAAATAGTTCAACAGTATAGTTCCACATTTTTTGATACCATTCCACACTATCTTTAGGATGACAAACTACTATCATTTCTTGTTTTTCAAATTGATGAATGCGATAAATACCGCGTTCCTCTATTCCGTGAGCTCCTTTTTCTTTTCTAAAACAAGGTGAATAACTTGTCATTTTAATTGGCAACTCATTTACATCAATTAGATTATCTTTAAATTTTCCAATCATTGAATGCTCACTAGTACCAATTAAATACAAATCTTCTCCTTCAATTTTATACATCATCGCATCACGTTCTTCAAAACTCATAACCCCTTCAACAACATCACCTCTAATCAGATAAGGTGGAATAACATATGTAAATCCTTTATCAATCATAAAATCTCTAGCATATGTTAAAACAGCTGAATGAAGACGAGCAATATCACCAATTAAGTAATAAAACCCAGAGCCACTAACACGGCGAGCACTGTCAAGATCAATGCCGTCCAATTTTTCTAAAATATCAATATGATATGGTACCTCAAAATCATATTTTGTTTTTTCACCAAATGTTTGTCTTTCAACATTTTCACTATCGTCTTTTCCAATCGGAACAGTATCAGCCATAATATTTGGAATTTTCATCATTATATCTTTTATTTTTTGAGATAGTTCATTTTCTTCTACCTCTAACTTTTCTATTTTTTGATTAATAACATTAACTTCTTCTTTAATCTTACTAATTTCATCAGTTTTCTGAGCACGCACCAAGGCACCAATCTCACTTGACTTAGTATTTCTAGTACTCCTTAAATTATCTGCTTCTTGTTTTAATTGTCGATACTTTTCATCTAAAACTAATACTTTATCAACTAACGGTAATTTTTGATCTTGAAATTTCTTTTTGATATTTTCTTTTACTAACTCTTTATTAGTTCTAATTAAATTTAAATCAATCATCTTATCTCTCCTTTTCTTTATAAAAAAAGACTATTTTATAGGAGCATTTAATGCGGTACCATCCTACTTAATAGTCTTAATTTTGATAACGGTATTACCGGAAATGTTTACATTTCACTCCAGAATAGATTCATAAAAGATTATTGTTAGTTTCCAGCTTGCACTAACTCTCTGTTAATAATTACTTTTACTACTAGTTTCCTTCGACACTTTAAAATATATATTTAAAATCTTATCATTTTTTTAAAATAAAGTCAACTTTAGAAAAATTTTAATTACTTATTCTCTTCTTCAATATAGGGACACATATGAATAGTAATATAACTAATTTTACTATCATACTTTTTTAATTCTGTTTCAATATCATCAATTTTATTATGTGCTTCTATTAAAGATAAATTCTT
>DUPI01000050.1 GCA_012838395.1 Mollicutes bacterium | reverse complement strand
GTTGGAATTTCTGTTTCAGTTACTGCCTCATCTATTTCTTGATGAAGTTCTTCTCTTCTTGTATAAGGATGATAAAGTGGAGCACCTTCTTCTTCAAATCCTGTTGCAATTACGGTAACAATGATTTCATCAGAAAGGTTTTCGTTAATAACAGCCCCAAAAATTGTGTTAATATCAGTATTAGAAGCAGCACGAATTGTTTCAACAACCGTTTCCACCTCTGATAGTGCTAAATTATTACCACCAGTTACATTAATGATAGCATCAGTCGCACCATTAATGCTTGTCTCTAATAATGGACTAGATACAGCTTGACGAGCAGCTTCCCCAGCTCGATCTTCACCAACGCCGATTCCAATACCAATTAAAGCATTACCTTTATTTTCCATAACTGCCTTCACATCAGCAAAATCTAAGTTAATAAGTCCAGCAACAGCAATCAAATCAGAAATTGATTGAACACCTCTTCTTAAAACATTATCTACTTCTTTAAATGATTCTAATAGTGGTGTTGATTTGTCAACTATCTCTCTTAAGCGATCGTTTGGAATAACTATTAAGGTATCAACATATTTTTTTAACTCTTCAAGTCCAGAAACGGCCCTTTCCATTACCTTTTTACCTTCAAAACTAAATGGTTTGGTAACAATCCCAATTGTTAAAGCTCCCATTTCTTGAGCAATTTCAGCAATAACCGGTGCAGCACCCGTTCCTGTTCCACCACCCATTCCACAGGTAACAAAAATCATATCCGCTCCCTCTAAAGCTTCTTGAATTTCTTCCTTCGATTCGATAGCAGCTTCACGACCAATTTCTGGTTTTGCTCCTGCTCCTAAACCTTTGGTCAGTTCTTCTCCTAGTTGTATTTTATGTGGTGCTTGAGAATTATTTAAAACTTGCAAATCAGTATTTGCAACAATAAAATCGACTCCTTTTACCCCAGATTCAATCATTCTATTAACAGCGTTGTTTCCACCACCACCGACACCAATTACTTTTATTTTTGCTAATTGATCCATTTCTAATCCAAACATAATTATCCTCCTTATTCACTCCAAAAATATCCAAAAACTTTTCCTAACATCGAATCGTTAGATATATTAATTAAATTCTTTTTAGTTGTTGATAGTTCTTCAACATCCTCTTTACTAAACATTGAATATTGCTTATTTCTTAATTTTAGTTTGTCAATAAAATAAACAATATTACCAATAGCCGATGAATAGCTATTATCTCTAGCGCCAATAACCTTTATATTACCAATTATAGCACGTTTTCCTAAAACTTCATCAACAATATATTTAAAATGAGCCATATTACTCATACCACCAGTTATTATTATATACTGAATTTTCTTATTTGTTAAGTTATTTATTTCCTTTATTGCAAAAGTTAAGATTTCTTCAAGTCGCGACATTACAACTTCCGATACCTCAAACTGATTAATAGAAATTATTTCATTATTTTTAGTCGAAACTTCATAAAAATCATTAACTGAAGCATACAATTTATGAGCAAGAGCAAATCTTTCTTTTATTTTTAATGCTTGATCTCTATTAATTTTATACATATAAGAAATATCGTTATCAACATCGTTGCCACCAAGTCCAATAATCGCACTTTTAACAACAATATCTTTATTATATAAAGAAACTGAAGTTGTTTCTGAACCAATATTTATAACAACCCCTAATTGCGTTTCTGTTTTAGAATTTTTAAAAGCATATATATCACCTATATTATTAAGAGATATATCTTCAACGATAACACCAATACTTTCAATTAAACTCACTACTGAATATATATTTTTTTTAGGTGTTGTTACCAAAATCATTCTTGAACTTAAGTTTTCTCCTTGCAACCCTTTAGGATCTTTTATTAATTGTTCATCATTTAATGAAAAATCAATTGGGATTACTGTTACTAATTCATTATTTACACCAATTTTTGTTTTAACAGCATTATGCAAACAGCGAATAATGTCGTCACCACTAACAATTTTATCTTCACTTTTTATATCAATTTTTCCTTCAGCATAAGTATATTCAGCAAAATAACTTGGCACCGAAGCAATTACTCGTTTAATTTTAACTCCTAACATTAATTCAACTTCACTAAGGGCTTCTTTTAATGATTCACTAGCTTTAGTTACATCAGTTATAACCCCTTTTTTAATTCCTCGCGATCTAACAGAAGATGCCGCAAGTAAATTTAAGCGGTTTTTATGAAGTTCGCACACAACTACTTTAATTGTGTCAGAACCCATATCAACACTAGTATAAATATTCTTCATACTATCATCTCCTTGTATAATCTACAACAATTATACTATATTTTTTTTGAAAAGTAAAAGAATTTATACAAAAGTTAGCGTTTTTGCTTAATTATCAATTATTGTAAAATGATTTCCATAATCAAGGTGCAAAATACCCTTTTTATTTTCAAAATTTTTAATAATATCAACATAACTATTAATGTTCGAGAACTTGTCCAAGGTTATATAAACATAATTGCCGTCATTCATATATAATAAAAAACGGTTCCCCTCAACTTCGTTTGGACTATATTCTATTTCCGAAATACGAAATAAAATATCTCTATCTACTAATCTCATTTTATCAATAAGTAAATTATACTTAGTATCCGGCACAATATTAATCAAGGTTGGAACTGCAAATGTTTCTCCAACTTCTCTACCATCTAATAAAACAGTCTTATTTGATATACGATTAATAAAGATTGGATAATTTTCTTTTACTTTAATATGAACTTCAACAAAGTTTTTTTTTGAAACTTGAACTTGTTTTATATATTGATTCGATTCTAATCTTGATTTAATAAGAAAAGAAAAGTTTTTTAGGGTCGATGGATACTTGTCCAACTTAGCTATTTCAATTATTTCTTGATCGGTTAATAATTGATTATTATAAATATAAATGTTTTTAATAGGCATAGTTATAATCCTTTTTATTGCAGTTCCAAATAAAAAAAGAAAAACAAAACAAAAAAAGACCTTTTTTAAATTTAATATTCGTTTTTTTCGTTTAACAGTTCTTCTTTTCATCAAATCCCTCTATTCTATTATTTCTTGTTCAACAATCAAATCAATATTAAATTGTTTTTGGACCTCTTCTCTAATTTTGTCAATTAAATTTTTAATTTCAATCCCACTTCCACCGTTAGGATTAATAATAAAATTAGCATGTTTCTCACTTACTTTAACATTATTAAAAGTTTTTCCCTTGTAACCAACCGCTTCAACTAAACGCCAAGCGGAATTACCTTCAGGATTTCTAAACACACTGCCTGCACTAGGATATTCAAGAGGTTGCGTCATTAAGCGCCTTTTTTTACGTTCACCAATCAAATCCATTATAAATTCAGCGTTTCCACGCTTTAAAATAATAGTTGCTTCTAAACAAATAAATCCAGGATTTTTTTGTAAAAAAGACGTCCGATAATGAAAATCTAACTCTTTATTGTACATTGTTTTAACTTCCAGATCAGGTGTTAAAACTTTAATCTCACTAACGATATAGCCCATATCAGATTTATAAGCACCGGCATTCATATAAACCGCACCACCAACAGTTCCTGGAATTCCTGGAGCAAATTCAAAACCAGTCAAACCCATTCTTGATACTTGGTAAGCGAGCTTAGTTAAGTTATATCCTGCACCAACAATTATTTTTGTATCTTCTATAACTAAGTCATTAAATTCAGATAACTTAATTAAAACACCATCATAATAATCGGTAGCAAAGATCACATTGCTCCCGTTTCCAATTATTTTATATTTTACTTTATTGTCTTTAATGAAAACCAACAACTTTTTTAGTTGCTCAATATCTTTGGGATAAATCACTACTCTAGCAGCCCCTGCTAACTTATATGTAGTATATTCTTTAAGTGGAACTTCAGCTCTGATTTTTCCACATTTAAGCTTTTTTAATTCTGCAATAAGATTCATATATTACTTCCTATCTATAATTTCTCTGATTAATTCATATATTTTAGTTGCACTTTTAGAAACTTTTAAACTATCTAAATTTTGCTTCATAGTTTGCATTTTTTCTTCATTAAATATTAATTCATCAATCGTTCTAACTAAAATATCGCCCTTTAGATTCTTTTCTTCAATCATTACAGCTCCACCTTTATTTACTAAATCCATTCCATTTTTGTATTGATGATTATCAGGTACATATGGACTAGGTATTAATATCGACGGAATATTTAAAGCAATAATTTCACTCAAGGTTGTTGCTCCACATCTAGTTACTATTAAATCAGCATTTTTCATCATTCTCGTCTGTTGTTCAATATAAGGTTTTATAAAGACATTGGGTGGGAATTTATGAACTTTAACAGAATCATACGATTCCTTACCAGTGACAAATAAAACTTCATAATCTTTTCCTCTAAATAAATTCATTGTTTTAATTAACATATCACTCATCTTAGATGAACCTAGTGATCCCATTACAATGTAGATTAATTTTTTATTAGTATTTAACTTATATTCACTTTTTTTAACTGGGGGCTGAATAACAGCATCTTCCCCACAAGGATTACCAGTAAAAGTAGTTTTGTATTCAGGAAAATGTTTTATCGATGATTTAAAAGATACTCCGATAGTAGTAACATATTTACTTAAAAATAAATTAGCCTTCCCAGGAATACTATTTTGTTCATGAATAAAAGTTTTATATCCCAATTTGTTGGCTGCATAAATAACTGGTCCAGTAACGTAACCACCAAAGCCAATTACAATATCAGGATTAAAATCCTTAATTATTTTACGACACCTATAGTAGCTGTTAACAAATGTTTTTAATGTTTTAAAATTTTTCAACAAGTTTTTACGATTAAAGCCATATATTTCAATTGTTTCAAAAGGAATACCGTGTGCTGGTATAATATCCTTTTCCATTCTGTTATGAGTTCCAATATATAAAAATTCACTACTGGGTTCTTTTTCTTTGATTTTATTTATTAGCGCTAGAGCGGGGTAAATATGACCACCCGTTCCACCTGCACTTATAATCACTCTCATACTGTCACATCCTATCAATATTATATCACAATTATATTCAATTACAATATTTTTAGAAGGTAGAATTAAAAACTCTTTGGTGTTACCCAAAGAATCTTTTAATTTCAATTATTGCATTTTCAACTGAGTCTGAACCGTGAATTAAATTTTCAGTTGTATTGTTAGCAAAATCACCTCTAATTGTTCCCGGAGTTGCTTCAATCCATTTGGTTGGCCCCATTAAATTACGCATTCCAACAACAACGTCATCCCCCTCAACAATCATCCCAATGACTGGTCCCGACATCATAAAGTCAACTAATTCCGGAAAAAATGGTTTATCAACTAAATGACTATAATGTTCTTTTAAAATTTCTTCATTCAAGTTAAACATTTTCATTTTTGTAATATTGTAACCTTTATTTTCAATGCGATTAATAATATTACCAACCAATCTTCTTTTGATGGCATCCGGTTTTAACATAATATACGTTTTTTCCATTAAATATCCCTCCAATAACCAAAGTATATCATACATATTTTGAGATATAAATAGTTTTTTACAAGATTTTTTAATATATGAATGATTTTGTTTACAAAAAAGTGATTTTTGTAAGACTTTTTGCGCTAAAGTAGTGTTTTTTTTTTATAGTTGTGTCATAATATAATTGGGTGGTATTAATGATTGGAAAAATCTTGAAAAAAATGCGCTTAGATAATAATGTCAGTCAAAAAATGTTAGCGGATAAGCTATCAATTTCTCAAACAACATTAAGTGGTTGGGAAAGAGGATACCGACAACCGACATTTGAATCTATTGAGAAAATTGCTGATTTTTGTAATTATACAATAGCATTTAAAAATAATGTCAATGACGAAATTATCGATTCTAAAAATATCAATAGGAAAGATAATTAACAAAGTTATTTTGTTTTGATTTTTTCGTAGATATAAAAAAAAGAGGAATTAATTATTAGATTCCTCTTTTTTAATTGTCATCTTGATCATTTGAATCAAACTTAACTAATACTTCTCGGGGTTTAGAACCATTCCTAGGACCAATAATTCCCCTTTCTTCCATTAAATCAACAACTCGAGCAGCACGGTTATAACCAAAGCGGAATTTTCTTTGAATAAGTGACGTACTAGCCTTTCCTTCTCTAATAACAAATTCAACAATATCATTATACATTGGTTCTTCATAAGCATCTTTTTCATCAACCATTGTTGTCGCATGCATTTCTTCTTCTGTCATTAATAAACTTTCGTCATATTTGGCCTTTTGTTGCGAAATTGTATGGTCAACAATTGCTTTAATTTCCTCTTCTGATATATAAGTTCCTTGAATTCTCATTGGGGTATTTTCACCCATTGGAACAAAAAGCATATCTCCCTTACCTAAAAGTTTTTCAGCACCTGACATATCTAAGATTGTTCTAGAATCGATGCTACTGCTAACCGCAAAGGAAATTCTAGATGGTATGTTAGCCTTAATTAACCCTGTAATAACATCTGTTGATGGTCGTTGCGTCGCTACTATTAAATGTATTCCAGCAGCTCTCGCCATTTGAGTAATACGCAAAATCGAATCTTCTACTTCTTTAGCAGCAACTAACATTAAGTCGGCCAACTCATCAATAATTGCAACAATATACGGTAGTTTTTTTATTTTATCATTATCACTTAATTTAGCATTCTTCTTTTCAATATACATGTTATAACCAGCAATGTTTTTAGTTCCACTATCACTAAACAACTCGTAGCGTCTTTCCATTTCAACAACAATTTTCTTTAAAGCTGTATTAGCTAGTCGTGGATCAGTAACAACTGGAGCCATTAAGTGAGGTACACCATTATACATATTAAGTTCAACTTTCTTTGGATCAACCAACAATAACTTTACTTCATCAGGTTTGGTTCTCATTAAAAGCGATATAATCATACTGTTAATACATACTGATTTACCACTCCCCGTAGCACCAGCCACTAAAAGGTGGGGTGTTTTATTAATATCAAAATAAATTGGTTCTCCCATTATATTTTTACCTAAGGCTACAATAAGTTTTGTAGTATTTAATTTTCGGGGAATCTTTTCTAATATTTCACTAACTGTAACCATTGAAACATTCTTATTAGGTAATTCAATACCAATAGTGCTTTTCCCTGGAATTGGAGCTTGAATACGAACATCTTTAGCAGCTAAGGCCAATGAAATTTCTCGGTGAATACTTAATATTTTATTAACCTTGGTTCCCGCTTTGATTTCTAATTCATACTGGGTAACTGCTGGACCAATATTAATAGCCACTACTTTACCATGAATATCAAAATCACCTAATACTTGTTCTAATAATTTAACGTTGTCTTTAACATCTTCATGATTAGTATTTCCTTTATTTTTAATCGGTGGTGATAAAAGTTTTAGCGAAGGAAGGATATATCCTGATGAATCCTCAGGACCCTTTTCTTCTTTTGGTTCAACAACTGTTGCTTTGTCTTTTTCTTGATTTTGATTATCATGAACCTTAATTAAATCATCAACACTAGTAATCACAATTTTATTATCTTTTTCAAAATCCTGTTCAGCTTTCTTAATGTCTTCTTCTACTTTATTCTTTTTAAATTTACCAATAATATTTTTAATTTTTCGAACTATTTTTGTAACCATATCGGCAATCGTAATGCCTGTAAACATAACAAAACCACAAATTAGCAATGTCCAAGCAACGATAACAGTTCCTTCATAGGCAAATAATTGCACACCCAACATTGCAAAAACGGAACCTAAAATCCC
>DUPI01000049.1 GCA_012838395.1 Mollicutes bacterium | reverse complement strand
AGTTATACAACAGGTAGTTTTACTCAACAAGCTCTAAAGGGATTAACCTTAGAATATCGCAAAAATGAATTTGTTGCTATTTTAGGACCAAGTGGTTCTGGAAAAACAACATTACTTAATATTGTTGGGGGACTTGACCGTTACGATAGTGGAGATTTAATTATTAATGGAAAGTCAACTAAAAATTTTAAAAATGAAGATTGGGATGCTTATCGTAATAATTGTATTGGTTTTGTGTTTCAAAACTATAATTTAATAAGTCATATTTCGGTATTAGATAATGTTGAAATGGGTATGACATTAAGTGGCGTATCAGTTAAGAAAAGAAGAAAAAAAGCAACACAATTATTAAAAAAGGTCGGTTTAGAAGACCATATGCATAAAAAACCAAATCAATTATCAGGTGGTCAAATGCAAAGAGTGGCTATTGCAAGAGCTTTAGCCAATGATCCTGATATTATTTTAGCTGATGAACCAACAGGTGCCTTAGACTCAAATACTAGTGTTCAAATAATGGACTTAATTAAAGAAATAGCAAAAGATAAATTAGTTATTATGGTAACCCATAATTCAAAACTGGCTTATACTTATGCTAATAGAATTATTGAATTAGAAGATGGTGAATTAATAAGTGATTCAAATCCAATAAAAGAAACTGCTGAACAAACAGAATATAAAATTAAAAGAACGTCAATGAACTTTTTAACTGCTTTAAAATTATCATTTAATAATATTGTTACTAAAAAGGGGAGAACCCTATTAACAGCATTTGCATCAAGTATTGGAATTATAGGTATTGCTTTAATACTATCTTTATCAAATGGTTTTGACAAACAAATAGATAAGTTTGAATCAGAAACAATCTCATCATTTCCAATTATGATTAGCCAAAGTAGCATGGAATTAGACATGGAAGAATTAAAGAAAATGCGAAATGAAACTATGGGAATGGGTGGGGATGATAAATTCCCAGATGTTCCAGTAATTTATCCGTATGAGTCAATTACTGAAACTGCTGTTCATAATAATAAAATTAGTAATGAATATATGGATTATATAAAATCTCTAGATGAAACATTATTAACTGGTGTTTCATATACAAGGATGATGTCATTAAATTTATTTAGAAAAGATGACGATGTTATTAAACCAATTAATTTTAGAATGGCTAGTTTTCAATCTATCCCAAAACAAGTAGATAAAACAAAGGCAAGTTATTTAGAAAAAAATTATGATTTATTATACGGTGAATATCCAGAAAATAAAGAAGACATTGTTCTTGTTGTAAATACCGCTAATAAATTAAATAATTTAGCGATAGAGGCACTTGGACTTGATCCAAATGCTGAAAGTATTAAATTCGAAAAAATTATTGGAAGTGAGATTAAATTAATTACTAACGATAATTACTATATTCCCCTAGGGGAACACTTTACCATTAATAGTGATTTAAAGACAGCTTACGATAGTGAGGATAATATTACTTTAAAAGTGAGTGGTATAGTTCGTTTGAAAGAAGATATTAAATTTGCAGTATTATCAGAAGGAATTGGATACCAGGAAGAATTAGTTGAGCATATAATTGAAAATTCAAGTCAATCAAAAGTCGTGTTAAAACAAATTGATGCTGATTATAATGTTTTGTCAGGTCAAAAAATTGACTTAACTAAAGAAGAAGGAATTGAAGAAAAAAATAGAATACTAGGTGCTTTAGGTGGTAGTGATATTCCATTTATGATAAATCTTTATCCCGATGATTTCGAAGATAAAGAACAAATAATAGAGTATTTGGATAAATACAACGAAAATATGGAAGAAGAAGATAAAATAATATATAATGATTTATCAGCAACCTTCTCATCATTGTCAGGTAATATTATGGATGCTATTACAGTTGTCCTAATTGCCTTTTCTTCAATCGCATTAGTTGTATCTTCAATAATGATCGGTATAATCACTTATATTTCTGTATTAGAAAGAACAAAAGAAATAGGAATCTTAAGATCATTAGGTGCTAGAAAAAAAGATATAGCAAGAGTGTTTAATGCCGAAACATTTATAGTGGGAATATCATCAGGAATACTAGGAATAATAATTGCTCGTCTACTTGTGTTCCCAGCAAACAATATAATAGAAAAACTTACCGATTTACCTAATGTAGCAGTATTAAATCCACTTCATGCACTGGCATTAATTTTAATTAGTCTAACATTAACAATAATAGGTGGTTATATACCTGCTATTATAGCTTCTAAAAAAGATCCGGTAGAAGCTTTAAGAACAGAATAAACAAAAAAATAAGCAACCAAAGGAGAGTGTTTGATTAAAAAAGACATTTTCAAAAAGAAGCAACGAGGAACTGATGACGATATTGAATCGGAGTCAGTTCTTTTAATTTTTCTTGTAATCTATCATAATTATAATATTTAATATAATTATCTACAAGAGTTTTAGATAATTCCCTATTAATATTTTTATAAAGGTAAATGCATTCGGTTTTTAAAGCGCTAAAGAACGATTCAATTGGTACATTATCAACGCAACTACCTTTGTATGAACAACTTCGTCTTATCTTATTGTTTTTTAATAATAATCCATATTGAACGCCTGTAAAATGAAAGCCTTGATCTGAATGAAGTATTAATCCTTTTCTTTGTTTGTAAGGGACATTTTTAATAGCTTGTTTGACTGTTAGTAAAACTAAAGTGTTGTCCATAAATCTTGATTGATTATATGATATAATACTTTTGTCGTGCATATCTTTGATTGCACAAAGATATTCGACACCAGAATTTGTATGAATATAAGTTATATCAATACTCCATTTTTCGTTAGGTTTTGTTGCATTGAAATCACGTTTGATTAAGTTAGGTATTTTATGGTGTTTAACTTTAGAATATTTTTTCTTCTTTTTACGAATAATCGAACTTATATTCATAATTTTCATGTAGCGATATATGGTTGAGTTAGTTAACTGAATTCCATATATCGCTTTTATATTCATTCTTAATCTCCTAATACCTTGTCTATTATCCTCAGAATATTGTTCTAAGATAATCTTTGCGATACTTTCATCATATTTTTTGTATTCTGGTCTTCCTAAATTTATCCAAGAATAGTATCCACTTCTTGAACATTTAAGTATTAAACATAATAATTGAATATTATATTTAGATTTTAGGATATCAATTATTTGATATTTTTCCTTTGTTGTTTTAGGAAGACCATTAATTTTTTTATGTCTTCTGTTGCCTTCACATATTCAATTAGTTCTTCTCTAGACATTTGTTCTGGGGTTAATTTCTTTCTTTTGGTATAATTACCTTTCCCTTTAGAAGACCTACCACGATTGTCTTTTACAGTTCCGTATTCTCTGTACT